>DATEWO010000320.1:0-8699 GCA_035257925.1 Propionibacteriaceae bacterium
GATGAGGGCGATCAGCAGGCCCGCTGCCGCGCTGGAGATCCCCAGCCAGGTGTTGGCGCTCAGCCCGCCTGGTTGCGCGTCTCCGACTACGCCGCGGACGACGTATGGACCGAAGACGAAAGAGGTGATGACCGCCGAGTACGCCGAAGATCCCCAGTCCCACAGGCCCCACGCCAGCACAACTCGGCGCTTGATGCGCGTTCCCACCGCCGGCGGTGGCTCGAGCTCGGCAGCGCGCTCGACGCTGTCACTGTTCGTCATCACATCCCGATCTAAGGATCAGCCCACAGGCCGCGCCGGACGAGCACATCCTTCAACGTATCCACGCGATCAGTGAAGATACCGTCAACACCTGCGTCGATAAGCGTCTCCATGATTTCGGAGTCATCGACGGTCCAGATGTGCACCTTCTTCCCGGCACGATGGGCGGCCTCAACCAGTGCCGGGGTCAGGACGGAGAGCCGGCGACCGACGGTGGAGATCGAGAGGGGTATTTGTAGCACCGGCGCCGGCGTGTTCAGCGCCCAGGTCACCCACGGCAAGAACCGGTTCGCTGCAACACCCAGCGTGCTGGCGGCGGACGGAACCCGCCAGCCGAGCCTGCGGCGCAGTTCATAAAGTCGGCGGATTCCAAATGAGGCCACGCAAACCCGGTCGTACGCCTCATGCTCGGCAATCGTCGCTGCCAGGATCGCTACTGCTCTGGGGGACTTCACATCGACGTTGAACCGTGCGTCGGGAAACTCGGCCAGCAACTCAGAGAACCGCGGAATGGGGTCCAACCCATGAATCCGAGCCTTGGCAACTTCTGCGTAAGCCAGCTCCGCAATCGCGCCAGTGCGGTCGGTAACCCGATCCAGTACCCGATCATGGAAGGCCAGCAGCACTCCGTCTCGGGTGGCGTGCACGTCGGTCTCC
Source organism: Propionibacteriaceae bacterium (assembly GCA_035257925.1). GTDB lineage: Bacteria > Actinomycetota > Actinomycetes > Propionibacteriales > Propionibacteriaceae > Microlunatus. The sequence continues at coordinate 919 of DATEWO010000320.1, forward strand.
AGGTAGCGGTAGCCCAGAGCAACCGCCTCCTTGAAGGCGTGCAGGCTGTTCTCGCGATAGAGGTTGGGCTCATAGGTTGCTCCACCGCGGTGGGCGAAGGCCGCGAACGGCACGTCGAAGAAGGCAAAGTCAGCGGCCCTCATGGGCTCATTGTGCCCTCTCCCGGATCGCGCGCCGACGTGCTGAGGAGGAGTGAGGTGACATGCTTTTCGTCCCCGAGGGACGACGTAAGCGACTCCAAAGCGCGATCCGCGCGAGCGGAGCGAGCAATTAACCCCGGATCGCGCGCCGCCGTGCTGAGGAGGAGTGAGGGGACATGCTTTTCGTCCCCGAGCGACGACGAAGTAGGCGGACTCCAAAGCGCGATCCGCACGAGCGGAGCGAGCAATTAACCCGGCGTCAGATCCCAGGCAGCCGCTGCAGAAGCACCTCGAGAGATCCTGGCAGCCAGGTCGGTGGGCCGGTGAGCAGCAAGTACAGATATCCGATTAGGCCACAGCAGGCGAAGAACGCCACCCAGAACAGGATCTTCTTGGTCGTGGACCACGTGAGATAGCGATGCAGCTCTTTCTTGAACCACATCATGAGCTGGTGGGCCCATTCGAACTCGCTGGACCATACGGCCAGGCCGAGCAAGATCAGTGGGATGCCGCCCGGACCTGGGATCGGACCGCTGACGAAACCTAGGGCGATAAGGAGGAGACCGAGGACGCCGACAGCGACGCGGTAGACGGCGAGCTTGCGTTTGTCTTCCCTGATCTTGCGACGCCAGCGCCAGCGGTCCTCCTCAGGCTCGATGAGGATGTGGTGATGATGGTGCTCGTCCGGGTGGTGGCCGACCTTGTGCGGAGCCTGGCTCGCCTGCGGCAGGGTCGCAGTTGGGACCTCAGCGTCGCGCGAGCCGTGATCGTCGACGCTGGATGACATGGCCACCACTCTAAAGTGGAGCGCCAAAGCTGTTGCGTATGCCCAGATTTACGTCCCGACACTCGGACTGTTCCGGACCCGGCTGTGCCGAGCGGAGCGAGGCAATCAAACCCCGGAACGCGCGCCGCCGTGCTGAGGAGGAGGGAGCAGACCCGCCTTTTCGTCTGCAAGCGACGACGAAGTAGGCGGACTCCAGAGCACGATCCGCGCCGAGCGGAGCGAGGCAATCAAACACTGCGACAATGACGCGGGTGACGACGATCTTGTCGATTCAGTCCTCGGTCGCTTACGGGCACGTAGGCAACAGCGCGGTCACCTTTCCGCTGATGAGGATGGGTGTGAACGTATGGCCCGTTATCACTGTGCACTTCTCCAACCACACGGGCTATGGCGGCTGGAGGGGACCGCTGTTGAGCGCAGCCGACCTCCACGATGTGGTTCGGGGGATCGACGAGCGGGGCGTACTGGGTGAGGTCGACGCAGTGCTGTCGGGCTACCAGGGCGGTGAGGACATCGGCGCGATGATCTTGGAAGCGGTGGCACTGGTGAAGCTGCGGAACCCGGCTGCTATCTACTGTTGTGACCCAGTGCTGGGAGACGCGGACCGCGGCTGCTATGTCCGGCCCGGCATTCCGGAGCTGATGCGGCAGCGGGTTGTGCCAGCCGCACAGATCATCACTCCCAACCAGTTCGAGTTGGAGTCACTGACGGGGCTGTCTGTCTCGACCATGGACGAGGTACTCAAGGCGGCTGACGCCGCGCGAGGGCTCGGCCCGGCGGTTGTGTTGGTCACCAGCGTGGTACGCCAGGATGCGCCGCTAGACACCATTGACATGGTGGCCGTCAACGCGGACGGGGCATGGCTGGTGACCACGCCACGGTTGCCTCAGACCTTCACTGGAAGCGGAGATGTTACGGCGGCGACCTTCCTGGCCAGCCTGCTGGGTCTGCGGGACGTTCCGGATGCACTGGCGCACACCGCAGCAGTGATCTATGGACTTCTCCTGGTCACGGCTGCCTCCGGCAGTACCGAGTTGGCACTCATCGCCGCTCAGGACGAACTGGTCCATCCCAGCAATACCTTCGAACCGGTGCGCCTGCGCTAACGAGAAAGGACAGTCGGGTCAAGGGCCGCCGGTGAGCTTAGTCTCGGAAGACCTCGATGTTGGCACCTAGGGCATTGAGCCTGTTGGCAAGGTCCTCATAACCGCGATTGATGACGTAGACGTCTCGCAGCATCGATTCTCCGCGGGCGGCGAGCATGCCCAGCAGAATGCACACCGCAGGCCGCAGCGCGGGCGGACAGACCACCTGTTGGCCGCGCCACCGGGTCGGGCCCTCAACGATGATCCGATGGGGGTCGAGCAGCTGCACCCGTGCCCCGAGCCGATTGAGCTCGGTGAGGTAGATCGCCCGGTTCTCATAGACCCAGTCGTGAATGATCGTCTTGCCCTGGGCAGTCGCCGCGATCACCGCGAAGAACGGCAGATTGTCGATGTTGAGTCCCGGGAAGGGCATTGGATGGATCTTGTCGATGGGGGAGCGCAACTCCGACGGCCGTACGGTCAGGTCCACCAGCCGCGCGTGTCCATTCTCGGCCAGGTATTCCTCACTGAGCGAGAAGTCCAGACCCATCTCCTCCAAGATCGCGAGCTCGATTTCGAGGAACTCGATTGGCGCCCGTTTGATGGTGAGGTCTGATTGGGTGACGATCCCGGCGGTGAGCAGGCTCATCGCCTCGATGGGATCTTCCGACGGCGCGAACTCGACATCGGAGTTGATGCTCTCGACACCGTGTACCCGCAGCGTGGTCGTCCCAATGCCGTCGATCTCAACTCCGAGGTGGGTGAGGAAGATGCACAGGTCTTGGACCATGTAGTTCGGGCTGGCGTTGCGCAGTACCGTCACCCCCGGCGACAGCGCTGCAGCGAGCAGTGCGTTCTCGGTCACGGTGTCACCACGTTCGGTCAGCGTGATCGGCCGGGTCGGCTCGACCGACTCATCAACCGTGCAGTGATAGAAGCCGTCGGTCGGAACCACATCCAAGCCGAAGCGCCGCAAAACCTGAAGATGTGGCTCGATGGTGCGTGCCCCCAGATCGCAACCTCCGGCGTACGGCAGCTTGAATGCCGAGTAGGAGTGCAGCAGCGGACCGAGAAACAAGATGACCGAGCGGGTACGCCGAGCGGCTTCGAGATCCATCTCATCGAGAGAAAGTTCTGCAGGCCGTACCAGTTCAAGGTCATTGCCGTCAGGCGACCAGGTGGCCCGGACCCCAATGCTGATGAGCACCTCGAGAATCCGGTTGACCTCTTCGATCTTGGCGATGCCGCGGATGACCGTGCGGCCGCGGTTGAGGAGAGATGCACAGAGCAGACCGACAGCGGCATTCTTGGACGAGCGCACGTCGATCATGCCGGTCAGGTTGGCGCCACCCTGTACCCGCAGGTGCAGTGGTCCGCTGCCGCCGACCGAGATCAACGGCGAGTCGAGCGCCTCAGCGATGCGGTTTACCATCTCCAGACTGAGGTTCTGGTTTCCAGCTTCGATGCGATGCACTGCGCTCTGACTGGTGCCGAGAACGTCCGCAAGCTGGGTTTGGGTTAGACCACGATGCTTGCGCGCATCCCGGATCAGGCCCCCGATCCGGTCCAGGTAGGTTTCAGTCATTTTCGGTCACTCAGGCACGATAACTCATATATGAGATACTTATTGCTTAACACGCCGATTGGATGGCCCTTTAGTCGGGCAGGCCACTTGAGATAGTCACTGGATGACGGGCCACGACCATAGCAGGCTACTGGCCGCCCCGACGGGGGACCCCTAAAGTTGGGCCATGAGTGCACACTTTGAGGTCGTTGTCTTGGGTGCAGGTCCCGGCGGTTACGTGGCCGCTGTCCGTGCCGGACAGCTGGGCCTGAAGACCGGCATCATCGAGCTGAAGTACTGGGGAGGCGTCTGCAACAACGTCGGCTGCATTCCGACCAAGTCGCTGCTGCGGAACGCGGAGATCGCGCACATCTTCAACCACGAGGCAGACGTCTTCGGTATCAGTGGTGATGTGACCTTCGACTTCGGTGCGGCGTGGAAGCGCAGTCGTACCGCAGCTGACCGGATGGCCAAGGGTGTGCACTTCTTGATGAAGAAGAACAAAGTCACCGAGATCGACGGCTGGGCCACGTTCACCGACGACCACACCTTCAGCGTCGAGGGGCCGAAAGGCACCGAGACCGTCACCTTCGACAATGTGATCATCGCCGCTGGAGCGACGACGCGGTTGCTGCCCGGCACCTCGCTGAGCGAACGCGTAGTGACCTACGAAGAGCAGATCATGACCGACAGCCTCCCGGAATCGATCATCATCGCCGGAGCAGGCGCCATCGGGGTCGAGTTCGCGTACGTGATGGCCAACTACGGCGTACAGGTCACCGTTGTGGAGTTCTTGGATCGCGTGGTCCCGCTGGAAGAGCCCGAGGTCTCCGCAGAGCTAGCCAAGGCGTACAAGAAACTCGGCGTGACTGTGCTTACGGGCACCAAGGTCGAGGCCATCGACGACTCCGGGCCCAAGGTCAAGGTCACCGTCTCGCCGACGAAAGGCGGTGAGAGCAGGATTCTCGAGACTGACAAGGTGATGCAGGCGATCGGATTTGCCCCGCGTACCGAGGGCTACGGCTTAGATGCTGCGGGCGTCAAGCTCACCGATCGCGGTGCGATCGAGATCGACGACTACATGCGCACCAACGTGCCGCACATCTACGCCATCGGCGACTGCACCGGCAAGCTGCTGCTGGCACATACCGCCGAGGCGCAGGGGGTGGTCGCGGCGGAGACCATCGCGGGCGCCGAGACCATGCCGGTCAACTACGACATGATCCCCCGGGCCACCTACTGCCAGCCGCAGATTGGTTCATTCGGTTACTCCGAGCAGCAGGCCAAGGACAAGGGCTACGACGTCAAGACGGCCAAGTTCCCGTTCACGGCCAATGGCAAGGCTCACGGACTGGGCGAGGCCTCAGGCTTCGTCAAGCTGGTCGCCGACGCCAAATACGGCGAGATCTTGGGCCTCCACATGATCGGGCCGGATGTCACCGAGCTGCTGCCAGAGCTGACACTGGCGCAGCTCTGGGATCTGACGGCGGAGGAGGTCGCGCGCAATGTGCATGCGCACCCCACACTGTCTGAAGCGCTCAAGGAAGTGGCCCACGGCATCTCAGGCCACATGATCAACCTCTGAGATCGAGTTGCTGGCCAGCGGAGCGAGCAATTGAACACGGCTCAACTATGTGAGACGTAGCCCTCCAACTGGTCGCGCTCGAACTCGATCTGGGAGATGTGTGACTTCACCACATCACCGATGCTGACCAAGCCAGCCAATCGCCCAAAATCATCCACGACCGGCAGATGACGAATCCGCTGCTCGGTCATGGTGTTCATCAGCGACTGAACCGACTCGTCGGGTCGACAGGTGAGCACCTCACTGGTCATCACGGTCGAGACCGGTGATTCAAGAAAGTCCGCTCCATCGACCAGCCGACGTACCACGTCCCGCTCAGTCATGATGCCTGAGATTTCTTTTCCGTCAGTGGATACCACGACGGCCCCGAGGTTGTACTCCTTGAGCAGCGCGAGGGCTTCGGACACTGGTGTCGCCGGCCGAACGGTGATGACATCGAAGCCTTTGCCGCGGAGCAGTTCATAGATTCGCATCGCCAACCTCCTGGGGCAGAAGGTTAGTCTGGCCGACGTCGCTTGGATAGGTTCAGATTTTCAGGTTAGGCGGTGCCCAGGCCAAGGCGGAGCCGTCATGACAGGGAAGTGACGACTGTGACCATCGTTGGACGCACCGCCGCGTCGCTACTGGTTGTGCTGGCCTGCACGGCCTGCGGGGCGGGTCGGGATCCGCTGGCCGCACCGGATGCCGGGTCGGCAAGTTCGACGCCTGCGGTGAGCCAGACACCGGCCGCAACCACAACGCCGTTGAACCAGACACTGAGCCCCACCACAACTCCAGCTCCAAAGCCCAGCACCACTCAGCCGGCTCAGGCGACATTGCCACGCGGTGGCCGAGAGGTGTTTCCCCGGTACCGCCTGGTCGGCTATGCCGGCGTGACCGGAGCTTCAACTCTCGGCCGGTTGGGGACAGGCCCGCTCAATCAGCGGGTCGCCGAGATCGAACGCAGAGCCAAGCCGTACGCGGCTGGCCGGCAAATCTTGCCGGTCGTCGAGGTGATCGCCAGCGTCGTTCAGGCCAGTCCAGGTCCGGATGGGAAATACCGGGTACGCCTCACCGATGCCCAAATTTCTGCCTACCACATGGCTGCCCGCAAGCATCGGGCGGTGATGTTGCTCAATCTGCAACCAGGTCGTTCGGAGTTCATTACCGAGGCGAAGGCCTTCGAGAAGTGGCTCAAGGAGCCAGACGTCGGCGTCGCCCTGGATCCGGAGTGGGCCATGGATCCAGGCCAACGCCCGGGTGATGCGTACGGACACACGACCGGCGCCGAGCTTGACGAGGTTTCCCGTTATCTGGCCGGTCTCGTCAAGCAGCACAACCTTCCAGAGAAGGTGATGGTTTATCACCAAGTCGCCAAAAGCGTGGTACGCAAGGAGTCCGGCCTGAAAGATCACGACGGCGTGGTGGTGGTGAAGTCAGTCGACGGACTCGGACCTCCCGGCCCGAAGATCAACACTTATCGCGTGGTCAACAAGACCACCCCCAAGTTTGTGCACGCCGGCTTCAAGCTCTTCTTCACCGAGGACAGTGAGGGCGGTGGCCGGCTGATGACCCCAAAGGAAGTGCTTGCCTTGAAGCCACGCCCTGAATACGTGATGTACGAGTAGCAGAATGGCCGATATGACCAACCCCCCGCTCTGGCTCACCGGCGACCTCGAAGCCGACCAACTACTCACCGAGGACGACAATGCCCTCCTCATTGGCATGGTCCTGGACCAGCAAGTGCCGATGGAAAAGGCGTTCAGTGGGCCGCTGGTGATCGCGCAACGAATGGGTGGGCGATTGGACGTTGCTGCGGTGGCAGCGATGAGTGAGGACGACTTCGTCGCGCTGTGTTCACGGCCGCCGGCGATCCATCGATTTCCCGCTGCTATGGCCAAGCGCGTACGTCAGGTTTGCCAGGTGCTAGTCGAGGACTACGACGGCCAGGCAACCAACATCTGGAAAGATGCTGGGTCCGGCAGTGAGGTCAAGGCCAACCTGGAGCGGCTACCTGGATTCGGATCGGACAAGGCGGCTATCTTCACCGCGGTGCTGGGCAAGCTGCGGGGGATCACGCCAGACGGTTGGCGTGTCGCAGCCGGCTACTACGGTGAACCGGACACTTTCCGTTCAGTTGCCGACATCGTGGACTCTGACTCGCTGCGGAAGGTGCGCGAGACCAAGCAGTCAGTCAAGGCCGCCAAGAAGGCTTCCACCTCACAGATGCCCGGATAAGCACATGGTCACCCGCAACCCAGCAACGGCCGTCGCCGAGGTTAGGCGCAGCCGCCCCTATCACGTGCTGATCGCCGTTGGACTCGTGAGCTACGGGCTGATCCATCTGGTGCTCGCCTGGATCGCCATCCACATCGTGCTCGGGAGGCGCGGCGACGCGTCGAGCGAAGGCGCGCTGACTCAGCTGCGGCAGCAACCGCTCGGTGAGGTGCTGCTCTGGGTCATGGCCATCGGACTCTTCACGCTGACCATCTGGCAAGCGGTCGAAGCCACAATTGGCCGCGATGAGCCAAGCCGCGACGGCCGGCTTCGGCGTCGCATCACCTCGGCCGGGCGAGCGATTGTCTACTTCGCGCTTGGCTTGCTGGCCGTCGGTGTCGCCATGAAATCCACATCGAGCTCA
>DATEWO010000321.1:0-6785 GCA_035257925.1 Propionibacteriaceae bacterium
TTCGCACCGCAGGAGTCTAGGACGTCAGGTGCCGCACGTAGCGGCCGCTGAGCTCCTCGAGCCGTTCCCTAAGGTCGGCAAAGAGCGGGATACTGCGGTTCCCCGGCCAGTCGGCCGGAAGCCACGCGAGCGGCAGTCCCGGGTCGACGTAGGGAATCACTCGCCATGTGTCCAGGCATCCCATCCAGGTGGCGAAGGCCTGGCGGGGCGTCAGTTTGTCGGCAACCGATCCATACCCGGATAGGAATGCCTGGTGTCGAGCCGCGATAGCTGGCAGGTCCCACCATTGCGCCACTGCTCGCTCCAGCCCACCGTCCAGCCGTGACTCGCTGGCCAGGAAGATCACAGTCTCCTCACGGATACCGAGATCGGTGAGGATCTCTTCCACCTCGCTGGTGAGGTATTCCGGACAGATCCACAGCGCTGCTGAGACGGTGCCGCAACCGATCCATGACAGCCGACGCCGAAGCTGGTGCCGCAGCTGCCGCTGGCTTTCCGGAATCGAGTACGAGATCAGGCACCAGCGGTCCGAGACGCTCATGGCCCGCGGTGAGTAGATCCGCCGATCGCCCCGGGCCAGTCGCGGAAGGGCCGCGGGTTCGAGCGCGTAGCCGGCACGACCATCCCGCATCTCAGTAGTGAGTATCCCCTTGCTGCGCACCCGGAGAATGGCGGTCCGGGTACGCGTCTGGTTGACCCCGACGGTTGTCATCAGCTCCATGAGGGAGGCTGAGGCGATCCAGCCGCCAAGACGTCGCAGATAGGCCCCGATGATCGTGCGGAGCAGTGAGGTGGCACTGCCAGGACGGATGTCAGTGTCGTCGAGGATGGCGGCGCTCCGGGCGGCTGAGAGCATTGTTAGTTGGCCAGCTGCCACAGCACCTCCCGTACCTCCGCGAGTCCTCGATAGACCTCGCTGAAACTTGTGCTCAACGGTGACAGGCCGATTCGGAGCCCGTCTGGTGGGCGGAAGTCGGGAATGACACCCAGCTCCCAGAGCCGTGCTGTGGCGGCGCGGAACTCAGGATGCTCTAGTGTGACGTGGCTCCCGCGCATCGCGGGGTCGCGAGGCGATCCGATCCGGACGCCCAGCGGCCCGAGCAGCTGGTCGGAGACCTGGATCGCGAACTCGGTGAGCGCGACAGACTTACCGCGAATCGCCTCCAGACCTGCTTGTTCGATCAGCGCCAGCATGTCCTGCATGGCCGCCATCCCGATGATCGACGGCGTACCGCTGAGAAAGCGCCGGATACCGTCAGACGGCGTGTAATGCTCGGCCATCGCGAACGGCTCGGCGGACCCCATCCAGCCCTGGATCGGCTGCCGAAGACGCTGCTGAAGATCGGCACGCACATAACCGAAGGCAGGTGAGCCAGGTCCGCCATTGAGGTATTTGTAGGTGCAGCCGACGGCCAGATCGACCCCCCAGTCATCGAGCCGCCGGGGAATCACCCCCGCCGAGTGACACACGTCCCACAACACGAGCGCATCATGATCATGCGCAAGCTTGGTGATGGCCACGACGTCGGCCAGATATCCCGATCGATAGGCCACATCACTGAGCAAGATCAGCGCAGTGCGTGAGCTGATCACCTCTGCAACGGCATCGACAGTGACGCCGCTCCCCCGATCCGCCTCAAGCCATCTCAGGCGCATTCCACATTCGTCTGCGATTCCCTCGACGACAAAGCGGTCGGTCGGAAAGTTGCCGACGTCGACAACGATCTCGTCTCGCTCTGGTTGGCGTGCCAGCGCGGCCCGAATCCACTTGTAGAGCATCACGCTGGTGGAATCCCCGACGACCGTCTGACCGGGCGCCGCGCCCAGCACAACGCGACCGATCTGGTCACCGAGGCGTACTGGATCATCCATCCAGCCTTCATCCCAGGCACGGATCAGCCGTCCGCCCCAGATCTCCTCGACGAAACGGTTGATCCGATCACGGGTAGCACGCAGCGGACGACCCAGCGAGTTGCCATCGAGGTAGGCGATGATCGCGGGATCGTCTGAGCCGATGAAATGATCACGAAACTCTGCCAGTGGGTCCGCTGCGTCAAGCGCTCCGGCTTGATCGACGAGATCAATGACAGTCATGCAAAGACCGCCTTTGCGAGCACGCTGGTCAGCCGGTGGGCCTGACTCATCCAGTCCGCGACGTCAGCGGCGCTGTTCGGTAACAGATGCGGTGCGTACACCGCGCGGTCGAGTTGCAGGTGGTCGCCTGCTGGACCGGTCAGTGAGGTGAGCAGTGCATCACCGGCCAAGCCTGCCTGGCCGAGGGCGCTGATTTCCTCTGCCCGTGGCCCTGGCGGCGCTTGGCCCCCGTAGGCGTCATTGCCCATGTCTGTGCCGTACTCGAGTCGTCCACCGAACTGGACGAATCGGCGGGCATTGTCCAGCGCTCGGTCCCGCTCTGCGTCAGCGTGTATCGCAAATGTGGAGAACCACCTCATGGAGCCCGCCATTGCACGGAGTAGATCGTCAGACACTCGCTCACTCCACGGCACATGGACCAGGATGTCGGCACCAGCCTCAAAGGCCCGGCGGGCCTGACCTTCACCCTCGGCATGCACGCCTACCGGTAGCCGATGCAGGTGGGCGGCACGAACCACCGCAAGCAGCGTCGCGTCGTCGAGCAAGGGACCACCGCTGTGCAGCACGAGTTTGATCAGGTCGTGTCCATGCGTTACGGCCTCCTCCACTGCGCGGACGCCTTCCGCTGGTCCTGCCAGTTCATGCACAGAACCCGATGGAGCCCAGGCCCGATCGACCGGGTACCCGCCTATGGCGGTCAAGAACGGTCCAGCGATCCTGACCAGGCCACCCGTGGGTGGATCAATCTTCCAGGCACGGGCGATGTTTGGCACCCAGCCCAGGTCATACACCTCGACCACCGCGGTGTCTGCCAATGCGGTGGCATCCACCAGACCAAGGTGGACGTGCCTGTCGATGATGCCGGGCAGCAGCGCGCCAGGAAGCTGTGGCACATGAGCCCGCTGTACAGCCGCGCGCCCGAAGGCGACTGGCCGCAACCCATCGTCAACCTGCTCCAGAAGAGTCGGTCCGAGACGCTGGCCGATCCATAGATCGTCAACGGCGAACTGCACGGCTGGTGTCACTCATTGCCGATCTTGGTCCGGACCGCGTAGAGCTCGGGGAAGAACGTCAGGTCCAGCGCCTTCTGCAGAAAACGCACCCCAGATGAGCCGCCGGTGCCGGTCTTGAAGCCGATGGTGCGCTGCACGGTCCGCAGATGACGGAATCGCCAAAACTGGAAGTTGTCCTCCACATCAACCAGGCACTCGCACGCCTCGTAGAGATCGAAAGCGCGGTCGACGGCGCCGTAGATCGATTGGAAGACCGGAACCAACGCCGGCTGCATAGTCCACGGTCTCCGCACATCGCGCTGTAGCACGTCGCTGGGAATGTCCAGGCCGCGGCGGGCAAGGAAGCGTAGGAATGCGTCGTAAACAGACGGCTCATCGAGCAGCTGCGACAGCATCGCGAACGCTGCCTGATCCGAGGCGAAAACCTTCAGCATCTGCTCGTTCTTGTTGCCCAGGATGAACTCGACCGCGCGGTACTGCGCTGACTGGAGACCCGACGCCGTGCCGAGCGTCCCGCGAAACTCTGCGTATTCGTTGGGGGTCAGCGTGGCCAGCACCGACCACTGCTCGGTCAGCGTGCGCTGGATGTGCTTGACGCGGGCTAGGCACTTCAGCGCCTGGTGCACCAGGTCGGCATCGAGGTAGTCACGTACGGCACGAAGTTCGTGGAGAATCAGCTTGAGCCACAATTCCGTGGTCTGGTGCTGCACGATGAACAGCAACTCATCGTGATGCGGTGGCTCGCTCCTCGGATGCTGCGCGGCCAGCAGCCTATCCAGCTCCAGGTAGTTGGCGTAGCTCATCGCTTCCCCGAAGTCGGTATGCACCCCCACCTCTATGGGCCGGAACCCTTCACGCACGCTCATTGGCGCTCCTTAGCTCAATGCCTCGACCGTATCACTTTCTTGACGGCCGTCACGATTGTGAAATGTTGATAACCAGTCAGGCGAGGTCGGCAGGATTCACTTTGATTCGAAGCGAGCCACTGCTCTTACGTGCGCTCCGAATCGCAGCGGTCTGTTTCGTCGCGCGCACCAGCTCGGCGCCCTCGCTGAGCGGAGCGCGCAGGGTCAGGCGGTGGTTAGCCGTTCCTGAACCGCTGTCATTGGCATCGCGCTGCTGATCAGGCTCCACCGGACCGAGCAGCTCGGTGTGCTGCGATGGCTGAAGCAGCGAGCTGAACTCGTCCAAAGCCTCTCGTGGACCCTCAATCGTGATCAGCGTGGCCGAGGGCGGAAAGTGTGCAGCAGCTCTTTCAGCCAGCTCACGCGCGGCGAATCCGGCGGGATCGGTGCGGACCAGGGCCTGCAGCGCGCGTCCCGAGCTCTCCCCGACCGCAATGACCGAGCCGCCGTCTGCGCCGCTTCGAACGAGTGCGACCACATTGAGCCACCGGCGCAACGCCTCCTCGGCCGCTCGCAGGTCCTGACGGAGCAGCAACAAGGGCGTGTCCAGCAGCACAGCGCCGGCGTAACCGCCGACGGCCTGCGGCTCGGCACCAGGCGTGGCCACCACAATCCCGGAGGTGTCTGTCACGGTGAGGATCCGCTTCCCGCCGAGGGACTGCCTGACGGGCGTCAGAGGAAATGCCTTGCCCAGTTCCTCGGCCGTCCTTTCGGCGCCCACGATGGGCGCTCGTACCCGGCGGGACCCGCAGATCGGGCATTCCCAGTCGATCTGCGGCCTACCGCACCACGCGCAACTCACGCCAGCAGTCGCCTCACGAACCGCACTAGCTGGAACTCTGGTCGGGCCACCGCAGAAGCGGCACCGCGCCGGCTCCCGACAGCCCTGGCAAACCAGGGCCGCGAGGTAACCCCCGCGAGGCACCTGGACCAGCACTGGACCCTGCGGCAAGCTCGCTCGCATCATGTCGAACACCTCGTGAGGTACCCGGGCGGCACGAGCCGCTGGGTCGCGTTCCAGCGCCAGATCGGAGTCTGCCGTTACCTTCACCCTTGGTGCGGTGTGCCGGACCACGACCCGGTCATGAGCCAGCTCGCGCAGCCAGTCGTGCTGCAGCCAGGCTTGCAGCTCGGCGGTTCTGGCGTAGCTCGCAAACAGCGCGCCAGCCTGTGCGCTGTCGGCTCGCAGAGCCAGCACCTCCCGCGCATGGGGATAGGGAGCGCGCTGCTCGGCCAGCAGGTCGTCGCCATCGTCCCAGAGTGCAACCAGACCGAGATCATGAACCGGTGCGTACGCGGCGGCTCGGTTGCCGATCACTACATGCACCTCTCCGCGTAGCGCCGACAGGAAGGCCCGGTACCGCGCTGCCGGTCCGGCCTCGGCCACCAGCACCGCGAAGCCTGTCGCACCAAGCACCTGGGTACAGGCTTCGCAGAGTCGATCAAGATCAGTCTGGTCCGGCACGATGATCACTGCCCCACGGTCACTCTCCGCGCAGGCGCGCGCCGCCGTGGCAAGACCGAGGGCCCAGTCACCGCTGGGCGCCGCGCTCGGAGTGACCTGCCACATGGCACGGGGGCGCCGACCGGCGCGGACCGCTGCCAGAAACCCCGGCCCTGCGGGATACTCAGCCAGCGGACCCACTGGATGCTCAGCAGGGAGCGCGTGGCCAGCACTGGTCCGCTCAGCCAGCTCGGTCGCAGCGTGGCGCGGGGGCACGGCCAGACGCATCACGTCGGCGAATGTCCCGGCGTAGTGATCGGCAACCCTCCTGATCAACTTTGCGATCTCAGTCGTGAGCACAGGCTCGCTGGAGACGATCTTGGACAGCGGTGCCAAGGGACCTTCATGATCACCACTGGCAACCCGTTCGAGGATGAACCCGTCCCGAAGACGACCGGCGAACCGAACACGCACCCGAGCGCCGGGTGTTGCGTCGGTTTCCTGCTCGGCCGTCACCGCATAGTCAAAGGGACGATCCAAGTGACTGAGCGGAATGTCGACAGCCACCCTGGCAACCGGGAGCTCGGGTTGGCTGGGCTCGGTCACACCAGATGATAGACAGCGGGCGCTGACAGTCCGCCTACTTATGCACCGGCTTGCGCGCTCAGCCGCGTACCACGGCGGCTAGCGCATCCGCCCGGTCGATGTTCTCCCAGCTGACCCCGGGCAACTGCCGGCCAAAGTGTCCGTACGCCGCCATCTGTGCGTAGACCGGCCGCTTGAGATCCAAATCCCGGATGATCGCTGCCGGACGCAGATCAAAGACCTGAAGTACCGCTTGCTGGATCTGCTCGACCGGCACCCGTTCAGTGCCGAAGGTCTCCACGTAGAACCCGACCGGATGGGCCTTGCCGATCGCGTATGCCACCTGCACCTCACAGCGGTCGGCGAGCCCCGCTGCGACAACGTTCTTGGCTACCCAGCGCATCGCGTACGCCGCGGACCGGTCGACCTTCGAGGGATCCTTTCCGCTGAAGGCACCGCCGCCGTGCCGGGCCATGCCGCCGTACGTATCGATGATGATCTTGCGTCCGGTCAGGCCCGCGTCGCCCATGGGCCCACCGATCTCGAACCTCCCGGTGGGGTTGACCAGCAGGCGGTAGGAATCGGTCGGCAGGTCCACGGTGCCGAGCACCGGCTCGACCACCTCGGTCCGGACGTCCGGGGTGAGCAGGGTCTCCAGGTCGATGTCTCTGGCGTGCTGGGTCGAGATCACCACCGTATCGAGGCGCACGGCGCGATCCCCGTGGTACTCGATGGTGACCTGGG
>DATEWO010000322.1:0-7589 GCA_035257925.1 Propionibacteriaceae bacterium
GCCGCAGGACTCACCACACCCGAGCTGACAGGGGCACTCGACGCGCTCGTCGCAGCTGGACTGGTGACTGACCGTACCGCGACGCCGTACTTCGATGCGCTCGCTCCAATGCAGCTGCGACTGATCGGTGCGGGACCAGTGGGTTGTCAGATCGCCCGCGTGCTTGCGGCCAGCGGGCTGGGAACCCTCTACGTCTATGACAACGAGCCGCCCGACCTCGCCCTCTACCCATCCGCTGGCGTGCTGACGTCCCAAGCAGAGGCGCTGCGCTCTGCGCTCGCAGAGGCGGACACCACCATCTCAACTCTCAGTCACTGGTCCAAGCCCGATGCAGCCCAGGTGGATCTCACCATCGTGGCCTGTGACTGCCCCGAGCTTGATCGCGTCATTACCGATCATCTGCTGCGCATCGACCAACCGCATCTAGTGGTGCGCTCTTGGGGAAATGGAGTGAGCGTCGGGCCACTGGTGCTTGCCGGCCGAACCTCGTGCCTGCGCTGCGCAGACCTGGCTCGCAGCGATGCCGATCCACGATGGCCAGTCGTCCTCACACAGCTGTCCCGAATACGCATCGAGTCACCACCAGCCCTGCTTGCCTGGGCGGCTTCGGTTGCGGCAGCACAGGCATTGGCATTTCTCAATGGGGAGCTGCCGGAAGCTGCCGGCGCCACACTTGAGCTCAGCTGGCCGGCTTTCGTGACACGGCTGCGGCGCTGGGCAGCCCATCCCAGGTGCGGCTGCGGTTGGCTGAGCCATACAGAATGGGGGCCATGAGCGACCAGCCCGCCAAGCCAACCAATGGGGCAGAACGGCGTCTGCCGGCTGAAGTCGATGGCAATTCGCTGGCTCGTTCCGCGTTCCGCCGCGGGGCGAGGTTGGCCTCGCTCCCCCTCGGCTTCGCCGGTCGCGCCACGCTTGGCCTGGGCAAGCGACTGGGCGGGGCACCTGCAGATGAGGTGAGTGAGCAGCTTCAGCAGCGTGCGGCCGAGCAGCTCTTCCGGGTACTCGGCGAGCTCAAAGGCGGTGCCATGAAGTTCGGCCAGGCGCTGAGCCTGTTTGAGTCGGTACTCCCGGAGGACGTGGCAGCGCCGTACCGCGTCCACCTTGCCCGGCTGCAGGACGCCGCGCCGCCGATGCCAACATCACGAGTGCATGCTGTGCTGGCACGCGAGTTCGGCCCCCGGTGGCGCGAGACTTTCACCGAATTCGATCCGCTGCCAGCTGCGGCCGCATCCATCGGTCAGGTCCACAAAGCCACCTGGGCAGATGGGCGTACGGTCGCGGTCAAGGTTCAGTACCCCGGAGCTGATGAGGCCTTGCGCTCGGATTTGCGGCAGATCGGGCGGTTGTCAAAGGTGTTCGCGCCGCTGGCTGGCGGCATGGATGTCAGCTCGCTGGTGGACGAGCTGACTGCGCGGGTCACCGAGGAGCTCGACTACACCCTGGAGGCAGAATCCCAGCAGCAGGCGGCCGTTGGCTTCGCTGCCAGCGAGGAGTTTTGCGTACCGCCTGTGCTGGCAAGCACGCCAAAGGTGATGGTGAGCGAGTGGGTCGAAGGTGCGCCGCTGTCCTCAGCCGCAGATCTGCCAGACAACAGGCGCAACGCAGCTGCCTTGCAGTACGTGCGATTCCTCTTCGCTGGGCCGAGCCGGGTCGGCCTGCTGCATGCCGATCCGCATCCAGGCAACTTCAAGCTCATGAAGGACGGCCGGCTCGGGGTGGTCGACTTCGGGTTGGTCGCGCGTCTGCCTGACGGTCTTCCCCCAGCTATGGGCCGGATTCTGCGAATCGCTCAACAGGGCGACGCTCATCAGGTTGCCGAAGGGCTGCGCCAAGAAGGTTTTGTCGCCTCCGAGATCGACGCTGAAGATCTGCTCGATTACCTGAGCCCATTCGTCGAGCCCGCCGCTGTGCCGGAGTTTCAGTTCAATCGCGACTGGATGCGCGAACAGTTCATTCGGGTCCGTGATCCGCATGCTTCAGGCGGGGTGGCAATGAAGCTGAACCTGCCCCCCAGTTATCTGCTGATTCATAGGGTTTGGCTGGGCGGGCTGGCTGTGCTTTCCCAATTGAACGCGCGCGCCGCGTTCGGCGAGGTGCTGAAAGAGTTTCTTCCCGGCTACGCCGATTAGCAGCGTTGTTTAGCGCTGCGTGTGGACGGCTTGCATCATCAACGCGCGGCACAGCGTGGGGGCTGGGTCGCGGGCACGCACTTGGCTGGGGAGGCCAGGACTCCACTGCCGACCCGAAGGGGAGCCTCGAGGCTGTGCCGCGTGTTGGTGATGCAAGCCGCGATGATGCTATCGGCACCCTGATGCGCCGTACGGGAGAATCGCCGTAAATTTCCGTTGAGCCGGCCCTTCCCGTCCGGCGTCATGCCGCTGCCTCATCCTTAGCCGCCGGAGCAAACGGCTCGGCGACCGGATATTTCCGAGGACGGCCTCTCGGCCTCTTGCGAGGCACGATGACGCCGGCAACGAACAGCTCTCCGCCCCAGACGCCCCAGGGTTCACGCCGCTGCAGCGCGCCGGTCAGACACGCCGCCCGAACCGGGCAATCCAGACACAGCGCCTTTGCCTCCTCGACATCGGCAGGTGCCTCGGCGAAGAACAGATCCGGATCCACTAATCGACAGGGCAGTTCGGCGATGCCCCGGGTAACGACCATCGGGCCACCTCCCGCGTCGTACATGTCGGCCTACTTTGCTGATCATGAGGTGCCCGTTGGTACGGGCTCCTCAATCTGGCCGGGAAACACGAAGGCCGTGAATCCCGGATGTCTGGGAGTCACGGCCCTGGAGGCGGCGGTGTGGATTACACCGGCGGACTACAGGAAGGTGGCCCCAAACGGATCGAGAACTTGGTATCGGTGACGTCGTATCCGCCGAATCCGGCGGCACGTGCGCCTTGAACGTCAGCTGCCGCAGCGCTGCCCTGAAGGCAGACCTCTCCCATACGGCGCCAGTTGATCCGATCCCTGACCGGCTGGACGAGATGAGAGTGTCGCGTGCCATTGAGGGGGATCTGCACAACGGCTGGCGCAGCGGGCATGAGCGCGCGCAAGGACAGCTGGAGTTCATGCATGATCATTTGGGCGTCGCGTACAGCGCTAGTCCAAAAATTGTGCATTGACTCCTCCTTCCGTGCGTTCTTGTTGGCGCTGGGCGGCCTTGTGCCCGGGCCGAGCCAAAGGTCCTCGTTAACCCTAGGGGAGTATCGCAAATGGATGCAAACACTTTTTTTAGCAGCTGCTCGCGGATCGCGCTTTTGAATCCGCCTAGTTCGTCGTCGCTCGCGGAGGAACAGCGCCTCCGCTCGCTCCTCTTCACCACGGCGGCGCGCGATTCCCGACGCTCGCAGCTGGGCGATCTCACGAAGATGCTCTGGTCCGGTTGGCTTCGGCTTCGATGATCGCCAGCAGGTGCTCGCCGTACCGGTCTGCCTTCGTGGGACCGAGCCCCTGCACCTTGATCAGCTCCCCGATGCTGCGTGGTCGCGCCTCGGCGATGGCGATCAGGGTGGCGTCGGTGAACACACAATACGCGGGAAGCTGCTGACCAGCCGCCTCCTGGCGCCGCCACTCGCGGAGCATCGCCATTGTGTGATCGTCGAAGGTCGCCGGGCAGCCCAGATGCCGGCCGATCTTGCGCTCGGCAGCCTCGCTGAGTGATCGCCCACAGGAGCGGCAGTGCAGCGAGAGCGCTGATTGCCGGCTGTGCCGCCGAGGCCGTGCCGGACTGGCCGGTGCCCGCAGGGCATCAGGTAGCACTGGCTCGAGGAAGTGAGAGGGTCTTCGCGGCTGACCATTCCCATTTCGGGTTCTGGACCAGGAGATCCGCAGCAGTCGCCGGGCGCGCGTCACCCCGACGTAGAGCAGCCGTCGTTCCTCACTGATCTGCTCCGGCGAACTGGCCAGAATGAAGGGAAGTGAGCCCTCATGTACGCCGAGCAACGCCACCGCATCCCATTCCAGACCCTTGGCCGAATGCAGCGTGGAGACGGTGACACCTTGCGCTGCCGGTACATGTTGCGCCTCGGCGCGACGGTCTAGCTCGGCGGAGACGGCCTGCAAGGTGAGGGGGTCCTGATCATTCGGAGCCGACGCGGTGCGCTCGGCAGTGGCGTTCGCCTCGACTTCTAGGTCCTCTGCCACACTCAGCAATGCGGCCAGCGACTCCCAGCGTTCCCGCAGTGCCCCGCCACCTTCCGGCGGCTGCGGATTCCAGCCCAAGGTGAGAAGTATCGCTTTCATCTGCTCAACCGGGCTCCCCTGCTCAGCGCCGGTCATCGTCCGCGCATTCGTCCGTAGCGTCAACAGGGCCTGGCGTACCTCGGGCCGCTCGTAGAACCGCTCGCCTCCACGTACCAGGTAGGGAATGTTGCGGTCGGCCAGCGCCTGCTCGATGGCGGGCGATTGCGCGTTGATGCGGAACAGCACGGCCATGTCTCGAAAGTCCACGCCGGCCCTGGCTTGTTGGAGAAGCCAGTCACCGATCCCAGCGGCCTCAGCCGACTCGTCCTGGGATTCGACGAATTCCACCTCTGGTCCGGCAGGTTGCTGTGCCTGGAGAGTGACGGGCTGGAAGCCGTTTCCCGCTGGCTCTCTCGCGGGCGCTGCCATGATCGTGTTAGCGCACCGGACAACCTGGGGGGTGGAGCGGTAATCGCGTATCAGCCGGATCACCGTGGCCTTCGGGAAACGTCGACCAAAGCCGGTGAGATAGCTGGCCTGTGCGCCGGCGAAGGAGTGGATGGTCTGCGCAGGATCACCGACGACGCACAACTCCGCTCGGTCGCCGCGCCAAAGATGGAGCAGGGCCTCCTGGAGCGGGCTGACATCCTGATACTCATCGACGACCAGATGCCGATAGGTCCGTCGGATCATGTCGGCGATTTCTTGATGCTCGGACAGCAGCGCGGCGGCACACAACAGAATGTCTTCGAAATCGATCCGGTTGCGGTCGCGTTTTGCTTGCTCGTACGCCGCAAAGACACGTGACACCGTCTCCGTGTCGTAGGAGGCGATGCGGCGGTTGTGCTGCAAGGCCAACCGCGGATAGTCCTCGGCGCTGACGTTGCTCACCTTGGCCCAGGAGATTTCAGCCACCAGGTCACGCAACCCGGGCGTGTCGATCTTGACCCGCAGCCGACTCGCAGCCTCGGCCACCAGCGGCATCCGGTTGTCCAGCACATGCGGCAACTCACCGCCATAGACCTGCGGCCAGAAGTACTGAGCCTGCCGGAGCGCTGCCGAGTGGAA
Organism: Propionibacteriaceae bacterium; assembly: GCA_035257925.1. Lineage (GTDB taxonomy): Bacteria > Actinomycetota > Actinomycetes > Propionibacteriales > Propionibacteriaceae > Microlunatus. Next base: position 5,260 of record DATEWO010000322.1, read on the forward strand.
GGTTCGCGCCTGGACGCCATACGCCCCCAGCCGCTGCAATCGACCGCGCAGCTCGCCGGCTGCGCGGGTGGTGAAGGTCACTGCAAGCACGGATGTGGGGTTGTATGCGCCGATGGCGACGCCGTAAGCGATGCGATATGTGATCGCCCGGGTCTTGCCCGTGCCGGCTCCCGCGATGACTGCGACTGGCCCGTTAAGTGCGGTGGCGACCTGACGCTGCTCCGGGTCGAGATCATCCAGCAGCGCGTCGGGCGACAACGGTGGTCGCGTCGGGGCTCCGGGCACAGGGACACCATAAGGGCCATCACCGACGATCTCTGATCTGTTCGTCAGACGGGGAGCGGATACGCCAACTCGACCTCGGTAATACTCGGGTCGCGATCTAGAGCGCGTCGTCGACCGGTCTCGACGAATCCGTACGAGCGGTAGAAACGGGTGGCGCGGATATTGGACTCGGCCACCTCGAGCACCAAGCGCTTTCCCTGACGACGGACTGCGAGCTCGGCGATGGCGTCGAGCAACTGGTGGGCGCAGCCAGAGCCGCGTGCCTCAGGGGTGACATACATCCCAACGACGTACGTGTCGCCGTCCCGGGTGTCGAGACCGGTCGCGATGCCAACCAGAGCATGATCATCATCGAAGGCCAGATAGCTGGACGCGGTGGCGAGTCGCTGTTTCCACTGGTCGGGTTGGAAGCGGGCTTCGGTCTGGTACTCCGACGCGTACGCGTCCGGCTCCTCACGCAGTGAACGCAGCCTGATGTCACGGACGGCCTCCCAGTCGGACGGCTCCGCGGCCCTGATCATGAACACCACATTCCCTCCTTTTGAGAGCTGCTCGCGCATCGCGCGTGGAATCCGCCGCCGTCGTCGTCGCTCACAGAGGAAAGAACGCCTCAGCTCGCTCCTCCTCCGTGCGGCGGCGCGCGATTCCCGACGCTCGCAGCTCATAGACGGGTTGTCCGAATCTGGGCCGCCTTGCCGAAAGCTTCCACCGCTGTCAGTCAGCCGCCCTAGTGTTATCCGCGACCATGACGCTCTACCTCCATCGCGCAGAGCGGGCCGACCGATTGGTCATTGCACTCGGGGACCTGCTGAGTATTCCGCTGCCTGAACCGTTCGCCACGGAGATCATCAGCGTGCCCACCCGCGGCGTGGAACGCTGGCTGTCCCAAGGCCTGGCGCAACGACTCGGGGCCGCGCCGGGTCGCAGCGACGGCGTGTGCGTCGGCGTGGACTTTCCCTCACCTCGACGACTCGTGACACGCGCCCTCGCCGGCAGCGCGGATGAGGAGGATACCGATCCCTGGCAGCCACACCATGCAGTGTGGCCGCTACTCCGAGTGATCGACGGCTGCCGCGGAGAGCCATGGGCGGCGCTGTTGTGGCATCACTTAGGCGCCAGTGGAGGGTCAACCGACCTGGACCCGCTCCGTGCTGGACGGCGCTGGTCGACCGCGCGGCATCTGGCCGGTCTCTTCGCCAGATACGCCGCGACCCGACCGACCATGATCGACAGTTGGTCGCAAGGCTGCGACGTCGACGCCTGGGGGTCGGCGCTGCCGGCCGACCGTGCCTGGCAGGCCGAGCTCTGGCGGCGACTGCGCAATGAGCTTGCTGTGCCGAGCCCAGCCGAACGCGTACAAGCCGGGCTGGCCAGACTGCGGCTCGCACCCGAGACCAGTGATCTTCCGGAACGGCTCTCGGTCTTCGGCGCCACCCGATTGGATCCTGACCATCTGCTCGTCCTCGCCGCACTCGCCGAGCATCGCGACGTCCACCTTTGGCTGGCTCACCCCTCCCCTGCCCTCTGGGCGAGCGTGAAATTCACCACGCACCGCAACCGAGTCAGTCCAACGCGCGTATCGCGACGAGCAGACGATGCGACGGAAGCCCTGGTCAGCAATCGGCTCCTGGCTTATCTGGGCCGAGACATACGCGAGCTCCAACTCGCTCTCACCGCGAGCAGCCCTGATGCCACAGATCTGCATCACCAAGCGCCTGAACCCACGCAGCCGACATCCTTGCTCGGTTGGCTGCAGTCCGACATCGCAGGTGACCGGTCACCCCGTCCGGAGGAGCGGCCTATCCTCGCCGAGAACGACCAGAGCGTGCAGTTCCACGCCTGCCACGGCCCCGATCGTCAAGTGGAAGTGCTGCGGGAAGTACTCGTCGGGCTGCTTGCTGACGATGAATCACTCGAGCCTCGCGACATCGTCGTGATGTGCCCTGACATCGAGAACTTCGCTCCGCTGATCGCCGCCTCGTTCGGACTCGATACGCCAGAAGCTCAAGCCGAGCATCCAGGGCATCGACTCCGGGTACGGCTGG
>DATEWO010000323.1:0-3094 GCA_035257925.1 Propionibacteriaceae bacterium
CGCGACTGTGTCCGTACTGGCGGTAGGTCAGCGCCTCGATGACCGTCGGCCCGTCCCCTCGCCGCGCCCGGTCAACTGCCACCCTCACGGTGTCTTGGACGGCGACCACGTCGTTGCCGTCGATGATCTCGGCTGGCAACCCGTTCGCAGCAGCCCGATCTGCTGCCGGGTTCGGCACCGACGTCACCGCTGCGATCGGGGTGTACTCCATATAGAGGTTGTTCTCGCAGATGAAGAGCACTGGGAGCTTCCACACGGCGGCGAGGTTCAGGGCTTCATGGAACGCGCCGATGTTCGTCGCGCCATCACCGAAGAACGCAACCGCGACCTGATCGGTGCCCCGCAGCTTCGCCGACCAGGCGGCACCAGCGGCGATCGGCAAGTGTGACCCGACGATGGCGTACGAGCCGAGCATGCCCTTGTCGGCCTTGGTGAGGTGCATCGAACCGCCCTTGGCGGCGCACAGGCCGGTGGCCTTGCTCATCAGCTCCGCCAGGCACTCGGCCGGCGTGGCGCCGCGGGCGATGGCATGGTGGTGGCCGCGGTAGGTCGCGAAGACGTAGTCGTCCTCGCGCAGGGCCGCACTTGCACCGACCGCAACCGCTTCATGGCCGGAGGCCAGGTGGGTGGTGCCCTTCACCTCCCCGGACATGAACAGGTCGTACGCCGCCTTCTCGGTACGCCTGATCAGCGCCATCTGCTCGTACCACTCGAGCAGCCGGCCAGCGTCGACCGTGACGGTCGTCTCCGCGGGAACCGTCACCGCTCGCCCCTACCCGCCGGCGTGTTCAGATGAGACTGCGCCTCGCGCAGGGTCGGTAACTCACCACCCACGGTCCAGTAGCGTTGGCCGGCGATCAACAACTCCTCCGCGGGGAACTTGGTGATCACCTCACAGCCGTCAGCAGTGACGACGACCTCCTCCTCGATCCGAGCTGCCGACCAGCCGTCGGAGGCCGGCCAGTAGGTCTCGAGAGCGAACACCATGCCTTCCTCGAGCACTTCCGGATGATCAAGAGACACCAGTCGGCTGAAGATCGGCTTCTCCCAAATGGCCAGGCCGACACCGTGCCCGTACTGCAGGGCGAATGCGGCCTCTTCGTTGGCGAAACCGAATTCCTCAGCGGTCGGCCAGAGTGACACGATGTCGGCTGTCGTCGCGCCTGGTCGAACGGCCGCGATCGCCTGGTCCATGTACTCCCGGCAGCGGACATACGCGTCCCGCATCGCCGGCGACGCGCTGCCCACCGCGAAGCAGCGGTAATAGCAGGTCCGATAGCCGAGGTGACTGTGCAGGATGTCGAAGAACGCGGGGTCACCCGGCCGGACGATCCGATCGCTGTAGACGTGCGGATGCGGGGAACACCTCTCGCCCGAGATCGCGTTCACCCCCTCGACGTACTCGCTGCCGAGGTCGTAGAGAACCTTGCTGACCAGGCCGACACACTCGTTCTCGCGTACGCCTGGGCGCAGAAAGGCATACAGCTCGTCGTACGCGGCGTCGACCATCGAACAGGCCTGGGCGAGCAGCGCGATCTCGTCAACGGTCTTGATTCGGCGCGCCTCCAGGAACACCTGCTGACCGTCGACCACCGTGAGCCCTTCAGCCTGGAGCGCGGACAAGATCGGCATCTCGATCACATCGACCCCAAGCGGGTCTTTGTCGAGCTCGTGCTCGCGGAGCACGTTCGCCACCTTGCGGGCCACCTCTTGGGCGATGCCTGCGTCTGGATGGAATGCGCCACGCAGCGTAGAGATGCCGGCACGCGCACCGGATCGGCCCGCCCTCGCCGCCTCGGAGAGCTCGCGGTCGCCGGGCTTCCGGTCGTAGTCCAGCCAGGGGTTGTAAAGCTGGTGATGCCTGGCTGCCGACCCGAAGTCCCAGACGACTGGCTGGGCTCCCCGCGGCAGCAGCGCAAAACGAATCAGCTTGTCCATGGCCCAGGTACCGATGTGCGTGGCCGTCATGTAACGGATATTGGAGAAGTCGAACGTCAACATTGACCCGAGCTCGGATTCGTCCAGCTGCTGCCTGAGTCGGTCAAGCCGGTCAGTGCGCAGTCGATCGACGTCGACTCGTGCCTCCCAGTCGACCGCGTTGGGCCCGTACGTGCGGATCGCCATTACCCACCCCGCGTTCTTTGGTGTTCAATATAAATTACGCCTGTTCAGTAGCACTGACTAGGGACTGAGTATGGGTGAGCCGAAGGTGCCGCCGATAGGACCGCGGATCCGCGCGGAACGCGAGCGCCGCAACGTGACTATCCGTGCGCTGGCGCGTGTCATCGGGGTATCGCCCAGCCTCATCTCCCAGATCGAAACGGGAAAGAGCCAACCTTCGGTGAGCTCTTTGTATTCGATCACCTCAGCGCTCGCGCTGTCGCTGGAGGACCTGTTCGACGCGAGTGATGCCGATGAACCGGAGGCCTTGCCTGCCCTGACCGGTGGAATGGGCCTTCGTTACCTCGACACCAATCGGGCCAAAGCAGTTGGGCCGCATGTGTCTCCCGATGACCGGGAACTCCTGACCCTGGACTCGGGGGTCACCTGGGAACGGCTGGGTCAGGTACCGCATCACCACGTCGATTTCCTGCTCGTTACCTACCCGCCAGGGAGCGCCTCGTCCTTGGACGGCCGGCTGATGAGGCACAGCGGTACGGAGTACGGCTACCTGATCAGCGGTGAGCTGGAACTGAACCTGGGGTTCGACAAGTACCCGCTCGCGGCGGGAGACTCCGTCTGCTTCGAATCCACCAAACCGCACGGCTACCGCAATGACGGGGAGGTCCCGGCAGTCGGGGTCTGGTTCGTGGTCGAGCCAAGCTGATATGCCGTGGTAGCCGTAGACGACGTCGACCGGGGCCCCCGGGACACTACGAGTGATCACGTTCAATCTGCTCGCGCCCGACCAGGCCGACTGGGACCGTCGTCGGGAAGTGATACGCAGTGGCCTGCGGAGGCTGCGGCCGGATGTAGTTGCGCTGCAGGAGACGGTCTGGGGCAGCGGCTACGACCAAGCGTCGGACCTGCTCGGGCCGGACTATGAGATGGCCCGTCACGCATCTCGCTCGGCTGACGGGGTCGGCGCCGTGCT
>DATEWO010000324.1:0-4386 GCA_035257925.1 Propionibacteriaceae bacterium
CGAGGCCTTCGCCGATGTCGGGGATGTAGGTGTAGGTGTGCGGCTGGTCGGGGTCGCCGAGGACGGTGGCGCTCTTTCCGGCCAGGGCGGCCGGGAAGAGCCGGTCACCGAGGTTGGACTGGGCGCCGCCGCCGGGTCCGAAGTAGTCCGAGGCGCGTCCGATGGCGACCGCAGCCCGCCCGGCGCGGTGGACGTCGAGCAGCTCGGTGGCCATCTGGGCACGCAGTTTCCCCTTCTTGGTGTGCGCGGCGTAGTCGCGGGTCTCGGTCAGCCGGCGGCCGGCGGGACGCCCGTACATATAGACGTTCTCCATGCTGACCAACCGGGCGTCTTGGGCTTCGGCAGCGGCGAGGACGCCGGCCTGCAGTGCCGGAAACTCCTCCACCCAACGCTCATACGGCGGGTTCAGGGTCTGATACACCACCCGGGCGCCGCGGGTCACGTCGATGGTGAACTGCGGATCGGCGGCGTCGCCACCTACGACCTCAACCTCTTCCGGTACTCGGGCGGAGCCGGAGCGGTTGACCATCCGCACGGTCTCGCCGCGGCGGAGCAAGGCATCGAGGGTGGCAAGGCCGATCGCGCCGGTACCAAAAACGACGTGGCGGGCAGTGTTGTTCATCAGTTGTCTTTCAGTTTGGCGCCGGCCGGGTCTGCGTCGACTGTCGCGGTGGAGGCGCGGACCGGTAGCAGCACATTCAGCAGCACCCCGGACAGGGCGGAGAAGGTGAAGGCGCCGGCGGCGCCGAAGACGGAGAACTGCTCCTCGACAGCGACTCCCACGAGCGTGGTCACGGTCCAGCCAAGCGCCCAGAGCAGCGGGATCGCCGCAGCCCACACCCAGCGATAGCGCGTAGCAGCGGGTAGGGCCAGGGTCTGGGCGACACCAAGCAGCAGGCCGGTAAGCGCGCCCATCACAACCAGGTCTGAAAGTGAGGTGCCGAACCCGACGACGGTAGCGCCCAACAGCAGACCAAGGCCCATGCCCACGACAGTCGCGAGGATCCAACGCACCGGACGGAGCCGACCCCGGCTGACCAGCCACTGCCCGACACCGATGACGGCGCCCGTGACCAGGCCCGCGGCCAGCGCGGCCAGCGGGTCGTCCACCCTGCCGGTGATCAGCCCAGCCGCAACACCGGCGATCGGGAAGGACACAAAGCCGGCGGTCCAGATCAGCCACGAAACGAGTGCGTGTCGACGAGACGTCGAGGGTTCCATGATGGTCATCGCCCTTCGGCGTTGGAGCGTGCTCGTGCGGGGGCAGCCGTGGCGGTGCGCGGCCGGCGAAGGAGCAGCAATCCGAACACCACCAGCCAGATGCTCCACAGCACATATCCGATGAAGTTGGCGAGGTCGATCACCGGTAGATCGAGCGGGGACAGCACACCGGCCAAGACGAGCACCGCAGACACCGCGCCGAGCGCGGTGAACCAGCGGCCGGCGATCGTTCGGCCGAGGGCGACAATGACAAGCAGCGTCCAGGCGGCAGTCAAGATGTAGCCGAGGGTTTCGCCGATGAGGTTGCCCAGGATGCGGTGGGCCAGGACGAAGGAGTCACGCGCCGCGGCCGCGACCGCGGGGTCGGGGCTGGCCGCGTCGGCGGCGAAACCCGGCACCAGCAACGGCCATCGGGACAGACCGATGACCTGGACGACCGCAGCTGCTATGCCTATCGGCACGGCGACCCGCATCGCGCGGTGGCTGGAAAGCCGACCGACTCCGATAGCGATGGGCGCGAACAGTGCCGCCGAGAGGGCTAATACGGCGAACCAGAACATCACCGCGTTCTGTGAGGCGCGGAATTTGGCCAGGATCTCCTCGACAGGTTCTTTAAGAACATCGGGGTAGTTGAAGACCACACCAAGCACAGTGAATGCTGCATTGGTCAAGACAGCAGCAGTGATCAACAAGGCTGCGGTTAATTTGCGGCTCATCGTTCACTCCTCGTCAGTAGGACTCGGCCACTGGGCCCGCGGCTTCGCGTGGAAAGCAGCGTCGTGCGCGTCGGCTGGTAGCCGGTTAGACGGCGACACCGCGGTAGGGCGACGGTGAGGTCGATACCGGCCTGGGCGACTTCTGCCATCCGCGATCGATGGTCAACGAAGGGCCCACGGTGAAGCAGAAGACGAGTTTTGCGGATGATTCCCAGCGAGTGCGGATGCTCTAGGATCGCGGTCGAGGCGGCGAAGCCAGACCTGGGATGGCTGCTGAACGCAGCCTTTCAAGTTAAATTCCACCAAGGCAGATTGTCAACCGCAACATTGGCTAGTCGCGTGAATGCGTCTCGCGCAGATACTGACACCAGCGCTGCCGCCGGTGAGAGCGCAGGTCCTGCCGGGCGCGCCGACATCTGATCCAGTCAGCAACGGAGAAGCCGGGGCAAAGCCCCCAGCTCACCAGCCGGTGAGGCCGGAACCCGATTCGGGTGGTTGAGTGGCGGCGGTGGGAGACGTCGATCGGTGCGGGTATGCGGCCCCTCCGACGGAGAGTCGTCATCTCGACGGTGATAACCCCGCGGCCAGCTGCAACCTCATACGGCCGCCCCTCTTTGTCGTGCTTGACTTGCCAGTCGTGGCGCCCGATCACACAGAGCAGATTTCGCATGGACCGCTGACTTTAAAGGACCGCATAGCTATACCGCCAATATCTGTCCGCTCAGTATCCACGTGGCGGATTCGGCCAGCACCCGCGGGCCATCGTTCAAAAGAGGACTGGCAACCGGCCCAGTCCGGTCTAATAACCGGCGGCGGCGCAGATTTGCTCTACGACGGTCGCAGGGCCAGACCTGCCATCTTGATACTGCTTCCCCTGACCAGTCGACCAGTCTCCGTTGAAGGGAGACGCATGCCGAAGAAGCTCACTCCGAGCGTCAGCCGCCTGAGGCGATCTAGGACGAGGAGTCGCGCTGGGAAGGCAACCGTTCGGCCAGCCAGCTCACCAGTTCGCTGCTGTTCCGCGTCTGCAGCCACAACCGCCCGGGTCCGGTGAAGTCTGTCACCAGCCCTTCCCCGCCCAGCAGCGTCGACTTCCAGCCCCCCGATTTACGGACGGCGTAACGGATTGTGTCGTCGAAAGCCACCACGTGGCCGGTGTCGAGCGTCATGGTCTCGCCCTCATTTAGGGTGTAGTCGCGGATCGCGCCGTAGCTGGCGATCAGGAGATCGCCATGCCCGCTGCATCGCAGCAGCAGAAGGCCCTCCCCGCTGAAAAACGACTTGCTGCCGCCCCAGGCCGAGTCGACGTCGACCGTGGGATCGGAGGCCACCCAGGACCCGGACTGCACCAGGAGCGTCCCGCCCGTGAGAGGAATGTGCGTCATATCACCGGGCAGCGGCGAAGCCACCGCCACCAGGCCCCCCGCCTGTGAGGTGAAGTCGTTGACGAAGAAGCTTTCACCACCCAGTGAGCGCCGCAACCCTTTGAGGAAACCTCCTCGCGTGGACGTAGTCATCGCCACGTCGCCGCGGGTCATTGCCATCGCGCCGGCCTCGACGCGAACACTGCTACCGGGGGCCAGCTTGATCTCACCGAAGGCGAAAGCGGGGCCCGAACTGATCTCTGTCTGCATGCCGCCAGCCTAGGGACCAATCGCATGAGACGACACCAATCCTCCGGCCCCTCCTGACCGCCGCCACTGGGCCTGATCATGAGGCTGCGGATCGTTGCTCGAGAGCACCACACGGTCACAGCTGCTTGCAAGGTTTGGTCCACACTGCTGGCGAGGATCAGCAACGCTGATGTGTGGTCGTCCCCTACCGACCGGTATGCGGACACTTGGCTCGGTCAGATGCGGAAGCGGATGACTACACGACGCGGAATGTAAGGTGCGTGACTCCGGCGCCCTCGATCACCCGTGTTCTCTCCAGCTCGATCGGCCCGCTGCTTAGGTGGTCGAATAGCCCGACGCCGCCGCCGAGTACGACGGGCACCAGATCTAGGTGTATTTCGTCGAGGAGTCCCGCTTTGATGCACTGTTGCATGAGGTTCGCACCGATCACACCCACGTCTTTGTCGCCTGCAGCCGCTTTCGCCTGCGCTACGGCGCTTTCGAGGCCGTCCCGAACGAACGTAAAAGGCGATCCTTCGTCTACCCACTCTGGTGAAGCCTGATGGGTAACGACAAAGACCGGCACGTCCAAGGGGTGTCTGCCACCCCACCCGTGGGTGAGGTCGAATGTCCTCCGTCCCGTCACCAACGCCCCTGTCGTTTCGCGCGTCTGGCGAAGGAGCGCGGCGGTCTGCGGCGAGACCTTGAACACCATCTCTGTGCCAGGCAGCCGGTACTCGGTGTCACCGCCAAAGTACCAACCCAAAAGCCGCTCGCCACCCTCACCCATGGGTGCTTCCGGACCGTCGTTCGGCCCTGCAATAAACCCGTCCAGC
>DATEWO010000325.1:0-2198 GCA_035257925.1 Propionibacteriaceae bacterium
GGGCCGCCCAATGGTCGGTGGTCGCCCGGCGTCGGCTTAACCGCCATGCGGGAACGAGTCACCGAGCTCGGCGGAGCATTTGAGGCCGGGCCCTCCCCGACCGGCGGCCAGGTCGTGGCCTCCTTCCCGTTGACGGCGTCATGAGCGACATCCGGGTCGTGCTGGCCGATGATCATCCTGTGGTCCGGGCAGGCCTGGCTGCGCTGCTGGGGTCTTTGTCGGGCATCGAGGTGGTAGGCGTTGCCGCAGACGGTCGCGAGGCAGTGCGAGAGGTCGTGCTGCACCGCCCGAATGTGGCGGTGCTCGACCTGCAGATGCCGGGCCAGGACGGCTTCGCGGCTACGAGGGAGATCGTCCGGGTAGCACCAGAGGTCGCGGTTTTGGTGCTGACGATGTTCGACGATGACGACTCGGTGTTCGCGGCCATGCGGGCTGGTGCTCGCGGCTACGTGGTCAAGGGCGCTGAACAGGAGGAGATCGGCCGGGCGATCAGGGCCGTCGCCTCGGGCGAGGCGATCTTTGGACCGGGAATCGCGCAGCGGGTGTTGCGCTTCTTTGCGACTCCGGCGCCGGCCGCGGATCCGTTTCCCGAGCTAACGGCGCGGGAACGCGAGATCCTCGACCTGCTTGCAGCGGCGATGCCCAACTCCATGATCGCCACACGTCTCGGCCTGTCGCCGAAGACGGTGGCCAATCACCTGTCCTCGATCTTCACCAAGCTTCAGGTCGCCGACCGGGCGCAGGCGATTCTGCGGGCGAGGGACGCGGGGCTCGGATCGCGCCCCTCGCCGTGGTGAGGCGGAGCGAGCAGACACGCTTTATCGTCTGCGAGCGACGACGAAGTAGGCGAGCTCGAAGGCGCGATCCGCGCGGAGCGAGCGAAAGCGAGCGGAGCAATCAAACCTGGTGTCCCGCAGGACACTCCTTAGAACTTCCCGCATAATCACCCTCCAGCCGGCACCGGAAAGCCGCCGCTGAGCCTAAGACAGCCAGCTCCGGTCTCGCTCGAGTGCGATTCTGCGGTTCGTCGAACGTCAAGACTTCCGGACGAAGCGGACATGGAGGGCCGCCGGCGTACCCACGAACTCGGCAATCTCGTATCCGGCTGGCACGTTATCGAGCTCAGCGAAGAGTCGCTCGCCGCTGCCGAGCAGTAGCGGTGCGTACGCCAGATGCATCTCGTCGACCAGGCCGGCACGCAGATACTGCTGGATCGTCGAAGCACCGCCGGCGAGCCGCACGTCCTGACCGTCCGCCGCCTGGTACGCACGCTCCAGCGCAGCTTCGATGCCATCAGTCACGAAGTGGAAGACAGTTCCGCCCTCCATCGTGATCGGTTCGTGGGGATAGTGGGTCAACACAAACGTTGGATGGTGGTACGGCGGGTTATCGCCCCACCAGCCCTTCCACTCGTCCTCGGCCCAGCCCTCGCGGATCGGCCCGAACATATTCCGGCCCATGATGGTCGCGCCCAGACCCGCCTCACCCGCTGCAGCGAAGCGGTCATCCCCCCCCTCGTCGCCACCCTCCTCGCCAGACATCTTGTGGAAGGTGCGGGTCACCACCATCCAGTTGTGGAGTTGCTCACCGCCAACCCCAGGGGGTTGTCGAGACTTTGATCGGGTCCGGCGGCGTAGCCGTCGAGGGAGACGCTGAAGTTGTGGACACGAAGCTTTGGCACGGTAACCCCTTACCCTCTGCAGGATTTCGATTGGCACTCTGACGTGTTCCTGACGCTTCGCATATGTTGCAACAGTGACGTACCAGAAGGATCCGCGGGTCGACGAGTACATTGACGCGCTGCCGGAGTGGCAGCAGGACATCTGCCAGCAGGTCCGTGATCTTGTGCACGCTGTCGATCCGGAAGTCGTTGAGACGATCAAACGGCGAGTGCAGCCATACTTCGTGCTTCAGGGCAACATCTGCGCACTGCTGGCCGCGAAGGACCATGTGAACGTCTTCCTTTACGACGGGACCATCGTTCCCGATCCCGAGGGCATTATCACTGCCGGCCACGACAACAAGACCGGCCGGATGGTCTCAATACGCCAGAACGAGAAGATCAACACCCACGCGCTCGGGGAGATGTTCCGGCAGATCATCGCCAATAATCGCGCCGGCGGATGGCGCAAGATCAAACGGGAATCTCAAATGAATCCGGGTGGGCAGGGCAGCTGGTGACTGCCCGCCCTCCGATC
>DATEWO010000326.1:0-4256 GCA_035257925.1 Propionibacteriaceae bacterium
GCTGGACGCTCTTCGGTGTTGCATGCCTTCAAGCTCGAGTCATCCCGCTCCCGCTCGCCCTTTGCCTGATTCACGCTGGAATTCTCGCTTTCTTTCCGTTGCCTCCTTACTCGATAGGGTTCGGCGCTGTCGTTTGGGCGCCGGGCATCTGGGTCACTAGGCACTGCCAGGTGTTGCCCCGCGACGGCGACCCATTTTGATCATCCCAGCGGCTAGGGCCGCGTGCCGTCGCTAGGTCAGCGTCGCTCCGGAGAATCGGCGAGGAGCGCGGTTATCTCTGCAGTCTCCGCCGGCGGCAATGGCCCGACTGTCAGCACCGAGGCGTTCTCCCGCGCCTGCTGCTCGGTCCGGATTCCCGGCAACGGGATGATCGAGGGGTCGAGCGTCAACAGGTAGCCGAGGGCGCCCTGTACCAGAGTCCGACCGCCGACGGTCAGCAGCTCCCGAACGGTGTCCAGGCGGCGCAACCAGCCCGGCATCGTGTCAGTGTCGAAGTAGTCCCACCAGGGCGTATCCAACCGGACGTCACCGGCCTTGGGACGGTTTGTGGTGTGGTACTTGCCAGACAGCATGCCCATGGCCAGCGGTGACCGGGCCAACACGGCCAATCCGTGAGCGTGCGCGGCGTCCAGCGTCGCCTCGGTCCAGCCGAAGACGTTCACCTGGGTCTGCACCGACACGCAGCGGTCCGATCGGGCGAACACAGCCAGCGTTTCGGCGTCGTCCTGGGCGGTGCCAAAGGACCTGATTTTTCCTTCGCCCAACAGTTCCTCACAGGTCGCCACTACGTCCTCGGCTCCGGCAACGGTCTCGGCGCCGCCGTGCAGCTGATAGAGATCCACCGCCTCCAGCGCGAGTCGGCGCAGGCTAGCCTCGCACTCGGCTCGAATGGCCTCCGGGCGGACATCATTGCCGCCGCCGGTGCGCCGACCCTCATCGATCCGGAGGCCGAACTTGGTGGCCACGGCGACCGAGTCCCGAATCGTGGCTGGCAGCGCGGCCAGTGCCCGCCCGACGACTCGCTCGGAGTGGCCGGTGCCGTATGCGGGCGCGGTGTCGATCAGCGTGACTCCTGCCTCGATCGCGGTGTGCAGCGCGCGGATGCTCTGCGCGTCGTCGACCTCACCCCACCCGGCGTCGCGGCCGTCGAAGGTAAATGGACCGCCAAGGGCCCACGTGCCGACGCCGACGGCCGACAGTTGCCGGCCGCCCGCGCCCAGCGATCGAGTTTCGATAGTCGTTGTGCTCATAACTACTCCTGGTCAGTTGGTGCTTCAGCGGTCAATGTGTCCGGCTGTGGTAGGTGGCCCTGCGGCCTCGGCCAACCTGGAGGTGGCGGTGGCGGCTCGGTGCCGTCCTCTCCGGCCTGGTAGGCGGCGATCTTCCAGTCAATGACTGCCAGGTCGTCTTGGAGCTGGTCGAGCTGCGCCAGCACCCGGCGCCGGTGAGCCCGCAGCAGGTGGAGCCGTCCCGCACGCTCGGTGTCGCCGGACTTGACCAGGTCGACGAAGTGGCGTACGTCCTTCACCGGCATGCCAGTTCGCCGCAGCCGCAGCACCACGTCTAGCAAGCCCAAGGTGTCTCGGTCGAAGACGCGACGCCCGCCGCTGTCGCGGTGGACCGCGCCGAGCAGCCCGGCGCGGTCGTAGTAGCGCAGAGTGTCGATCGACAGACCCGAGAGTCGTGCCACGTCACCGATCAGTAGGTCGGCCTCGTCGTGGCCGGCCAGCTCCGGAAGTACCGCCGATGTGCTCATATGAATAGCCTGCAACCTGGAGCGCACTCCAGGTCAAACACGGGCTGGCACAACTGCCAAGATGCCGACATGGAGATCCGCGATGTCGCCAATTCGGATTGGGCCGCCATCTGGGGTTTCATGCAGCCGATCCTTGCCGCTGGCGACACCTACTGCTGGCCGACCGATACCGGCGAGGAAGCGGCACGGGTGTGGTGGATGGAGAAGCTCGGCGGGCGGGTATTCGTCGGCGTCGAGGACGGCGCAGTCGTAGGAACCGCCGAGCTGCATCCAAATCAGCCAGGTCCCGGCGGTCATGTCGCCAACGCAGGCTTCATGGTGTCGCCGACCGCAGCCGGCCGAGGTGTCGGACGCGCCTTGGCCCACCACGTCCTCGAAGTCGCAGCGCAGGAAGGGTACGCGGCGATGCAGTTCAACGCCGTTGTGGAGACCAACGAGCCCGCAGTTCGGCTGTGGGAGTCACTCGGCTTCACGATTCTGGCCACCGTGCCGGAAGCGTTTAGACATCCTGACCGGGGACTGGTCGGGCTTCACATCATGCACAAGCTCCTGCGATAACCCGATTGGCCCGTCACTGCGCCCGACGCAGGTGAATGGTGGAGTGAAACGCTGAGTGCATGACTATGGACGAGATCATCAGCTTCGTCGGCGGGCTCGATGGAGTGCTGGCCCTCAGGCCGCAATCCGGCGACGGCACACCAGAGATCGCCTGGGGTGACACGTTCTTCTACTACTCCCCGAACGGGGTTGTGCCGGAGGCAACTCAGCCGTTTGCGACGATCGTGACCAAGGACTACCCGGGTGACGACAAGTCTGAGCTGGATCGCCCCGAAGCGTTCCGCGTCAATGTCGCGGCTGGCAAGGAAGCCTTCATCCGCTGGACCGGCCGCGCTCCGCGAGACCCTGCCGCGGACACCGACGACCCCAGCGCCTCGGATGTAGTGATCGCACATCCTGTCTATGGCTCACTCGGCTGGCTGGCTGTAAAGAATCCAGCCGAGCGGACGGATGAGACATTGCGGGAACTTCTACAGACCGCCTACCAGCTCGCACGCTCTCGATACGAGAGACGGGCTAGGCCGAGGTCTGGCTAGGGCTGCCGCACGTAGTACTCGGTGAACTCCCGGCATCGGCCTTCGCCATCAAAACGCATTACGAAGCAGTTGTGGTACGTGCGAACAACGGGCCCGTCCGGCTGCTCCCGATAGCTCGAGGTTCCTGTGGCGACCACGACGTCGTCATCAACGGCGACCGGTGCGTAGACCGCCGAGTAAGTGCCGGGCGCATCACGGGTCGAGGACCCATCCGAGTCCGACTCGCCCAGCCACGACGCGACGACCGCCTCTCGACCGACGATTGGGTCGTCATAGGGGTGGTATCGGTAGGTGATGTCGTCGGTGAAGAGCGCCCTGATTTCATCTTCGTCGTAGGACAGCCACGCCGCGACGTAGCTGTCGAGCCAGGTCTGCGCACCGGCATGGTTCACGCTGCCACCCTAAGTCCGGACGCGATCTCCAAGGCTGATGACGCACCGACGCAGCTGCGGCGCCGAGAAAGAGCCCCAGGCTAGGCCGTTTGGTGTCCCAGCCCTGCTCGCGCGCGATCCCCCAGACTGTACGGCGCGGCACTCGGTCTCCGAGCAGCCACATCTTCAGCTCGGCGAGTCGCGACCTCCAGGCAAGGTGGGCGGATGCCCTCGATGTGGTCGCGGACGGTCCGGCGCAGCTGAATGCGGTACCGCGCAGTAGGTGCGCACATGGGCGCGAACTGCAGGTGCACCGGCGCTGGGTCCGAGCCATTGGTGCGATGATCACTCTGAGCCGCGGCGAGGGGCGCCGACCGAGCACGGTTAAGAGGAGGGGTCAATGGAGTACTTCGTTTGGATGACGACCCGCAAGATACGTGCGGGCGCTCTGGATGACTTCGAACACGTGTGGCGACCCGATCCATATCCTGAGGGCTTGGCTCGCGCCTATGCCTATTGGTCTGAGGACGGCGAAGAGATCATTGGCGTCTCTTTCTGGGACTCAAAGGAATCATGCGACGCCTGGCGGGACTCAGAGGCCGAGGAGCGGCGTCGCCAAGCAATGGCGCCCTACGTGCTCGAGTCGCGGGAAGCGTTCTTCCGAGGTCGCGAACTGGGGATTCCTGGCCGTAGAGATATCTCTTGATCACAGTGCACGTATCCGGGCCTGTGGCGTCCGACTGCTTCGATCCGCGTTTTCGCGGCCGTGGTGGCAAACGCTTCGGGTTCGGCCGATCTAGCGATCCTTTTCACACCTGTGATGGCAAACGTACGGATTCCGGCCCATCTAGCGATCTTTTTCACACCTGCGATGGCAAACGTACGGATTCCAGCCCATAGGACGGGTCGTTTTCACGGCTGTGATGGCAAACGTACGGGTGGACGTGACGACAGCCGGCGGTCATCCCTCCCACCCTTCAGCGGCGGAGGTCGGCACGCATCCGGAAGTCGTAGTGATACGGCAGTGGCCGGTTG
>DATEWO010000327.1:0-9314 GCA_035257925.1 Propionibacteriaceae bacterium
CGCAACAAGCCGGTCCCGCTGATCGTCGGTAAGCGGCTTGGCCACGCGGACGGTTGCCACGACTCGATTCTTCTGTGCTGCGGCCAGCGTGACGTAACCCTCGATTGTCTGCGTAAAGGTCCGCTCCCGAGCGGCCACCGCACGCTTCGCAAGCACGATCGTCGAGTCTGCGGCACGGCCTCTCAGCAGCTCGCCGACCAGCTCCTCCCGCTTACCGCGGTCGATCGCTCGGTCCGCCAGTGCATTACGCAGGTCCGGGTTGGACTCGACGAACCGCCCGAATCGGAAGAGCTGATCCTCTGTGTCCTCCAGCTCACCACGCCTATCTGCCACCACGAGCTGGCCACGCACGGCCTGCCGCTCCAATGCAGCCGCGAACGTCCGGCCACCCGCCCAACGCAGCGTCGCCGCCTCCGCCACAAGATCAACAACGGCCTTAGCGACCTTGCCATCGAGCAATCCATGCACCAACGCCCGACGGGCGCTCTCCGGGGTTCCCGGGTCGGTCACCGCACGTCGCAGCGTTGCCGAGGCATCGAGCGCATCGACCACCGCAAACATGTCGGAGGCGAAGGTGTCGCCGACCTGACTGTCGTCGAGCATGCGGTCGAGCGAGCTCACACGCGCGTCGGTGGCTACTGTCATGATCGACCGGCACGAGTTGGCTCGCCTTCACCCTCGAGCTCGGCGAGAAAGCGGTCGACTGTGCGCCGTGCTCGATCATCGTCCTCCAGCGACTCGCCGACGATTCGGCTCGCCAACGTGGTACCCAAGGTTCCGATTTCAGCGCGCATCTGTGCCATGACCGAGGCACGCTCAGCTTCAAGTTGAGCTTCGCCCTGGGCCCTGATCCGGGCGACCTCCGCTTGGGCCTGCTCTCGGAGCTCAGCGAGGATCTGGGTGCCTTCCGTCTTAGCCTCTTCGCGAATCCTGGCGGCTTCGGTGCGAGCCTCGGCGAGCTGCTCGTTGTACTGACGCAAGGCCGCATCGGCAGCCTCCTGAGCCTTCTCCGCCCTCTCCAATCCACCCTGAATGGCGGCGGTGCGTTCGGCGTAGGTGGCCTCGAACCGCGGCACCACGAACCTAGCGATGACGAACGTCAGCAGCAGTGCGAAGACGATCGCCGCGATCACCTCCGACAGATGCGGAATGAGCGGATTCTCCCCCTCCGCCTGAAGAGGTACGAGAAGCGCGATCATGGCGATCACTCGCTCACAGGCCGCCGAAGACGAAGGCGAGGGCGATACCGATGATCGCCAGTGCCTCAGTCACCGCGAATCCGATCCAGGCCGTGCCCATCATCGCGCCGCGGGCCTCCGGCTGCCGCGCGGTGCCCTGGATGACGGAGGCGAAGATCAAGCCCACGCCGATGCCGGGACCGATGGCGCCGAGGCCGTAGCCGACGATGCCGAGGGATCCGACGAGTTCCATTGGAATCATTGGGACTTCTTTCTTGACGGGGTTTCGCGGTGACTGCCGAAACCGAGGGTGATCAGTGCTCCTCGGCCGCGGCCGAAGAGATGTACTGGGCGGTGAGAACGGTGAAGATAAAGGCTTGCAGGGACTGAACGAAGATCTCCAGGCCGAAGATCGCCATGCTGAAGATCAGGGCCACCACACCGGCGGTCTTGTTGATGATCGATTCTGAATGCAAGAGCAGGTACTCCCCGCCCAACACAAACACCAACACCAGCAGGTGCCCGGCGAACATGTTGGCGAAGAGTCGCAAGGAGAGAGTGATAGGTCGCACGATGATGTTGGACACGAACTCCAGCGGGATGATCAGCGGCCACATGAATGCTGGAACCCCTGAGGGAAGGGTCGTGTGCTTGAGATAACCAAAGAAACCATGTTTGGCGATGCCGACCCCGTTGTAGATCACCCAGACCAAGATCGCCAGGCCGTACGGCCATCCCACGTGCGAGGGCGTTGGGAGCAAGCTGAGCGGAAAGACTCCGAACAAGTTGTTGATCAGAACGAACGAGAACAGGGCAATCAGCAGTGGCAGGTACTTGAGGAAGTCGTGCCCGATCATGTCCCGGGCGATCGTGTTGCGGACGAAGAAGTACGCCGTTTCGCCAAGGTACTGACCCTTGCTTGGCACGAGCGAGCTCTTCCGGGCCATGATCATCCAGAACACCAAGATCAAGATCACCGAGAGGATGCCCTGAAGCATGTACTTGTCAAACCAGGGAATGCTTTCGAACAGCGGCGGCACGTCGAAGCTCTGCACCCCAGGAGCCTCGAAGCCTTCCGTCTCCGTCTCCAGCGGCACCAGGCCCGACAAGAAACCGCTCACCGTTCCCCCTCCTGCGCCTCGTGCCTGTGCTCGGTTACCGCGGCCTGGTTGCTGCGATCCTTGGCACCTGTTGCAGATGCCCCGTCATCGACGCGTCCAAAGCGACGGATGATCACGTAAGCCCCGAAGGCAGCTCCTGCGACGATCCCGATCGGCAGCAAGAACCTGGTGCCGAGGTAGTGGTCGCCCAGCCATCCCAGCAGTCCGTAGAGCAGGACGCCAGAGATCAGATAGGAGAGCACTCGTAGCCCTAAGTCCATGCCGTTTGATTTCTCGCCTCCTTGCGATCTCGGCTGGTCGAAGGCCGCCTTCGGTTGTTCCTTCATGGCGTGACACACGCTAGCAGTGATTGTGGCGGCGGTCACGGCTCCAAGTCACCTTTGCTGGGCGGCACGTACTCGGTGTCGTAGGCCCCGATTCTCAGTCGAGAAAAGACAAAAACCTCTACCACCAACCATCCCGCGACAACGATGATCGTTGTCAGAAAGATGACCATCGGTGTCAATGTCGGCCAGGCTTCGTGGTGAGCGTTGTAGAGCACCAGAACGAGTCCCAGAATGACAACACGGGCGGTGTAGCTGCACATTGACACGGCGAGCAGCGTTCGGGCGCCTGCGTCGGCGAAGAGCACCATGACGTACTGGCCGACTCCATAGAAGAACAGCACCATGGCTGCCGCCAGAGCAGCCGAGATCAGGCCGCTGACACCGAAGCCGATGGTGAAGACGATCAAGCACAGCGCGGTAGCCGTCAGGCCACCTACGGCGCCGCCGATCAGCAGCTTCCGGGCCCGGATAACGTGCACACTGGGCCCACCGGCAGGCGTCGCCGCATGCTCGGGGCGGCTGTCGACGGTCATGGGCGGGCAGTCCTTTTGTGCCAGTGTCGGAGCTGGGTCGTGATCGGATTCGGGCCGGGTCGCGTCGCGCGAACAAAGGTCGCCGGGCTGCGTGCGTGAAAACTAACATGAGTTTGATTGCTACGCGCGCACCGCGCGGATCGCGCGATGTACCCGCCCTACTTCGTTATTGCCCGAGCGGAGCAGTCGAACTACAGCGACTCGCCCCGGCGCACCTGCGGTTTGGCGCGTAGCGGACGACCCAGCGTGACCACCACCAAAACCAGAACGCACACGACTCCGACGGCAACCACAGTCCACTGCCGTTCGGTATGCACCCTACCCAAGATGATCACGCCGAAGGAGACCAGCGCCGACCAGACGTACATCACCAGGACGGCACGGCGCTGGCTGTGGCCGCGCTCCAGGAGCCGGTGGTGCAGGTGCTGTTTGTCAGGGAGGAACCACCACTTGCCCGCGTAGGTCCGGCGGATGAACGCCAAGGTGAGATCCAGGAACGGCAGGGCGAGGATTGCCAGCGGCAACACCAAGGGAAGGACGGTCGGAACTAGACCGCCGCGAGTGTCTTGCAGCTGCGAGATATCGATCTGTCCAGTGAGGCTGATGGTGGAGGTCGCCAGCAGCAGACCGAGCAACATCGCACCGGAGTCGCCCATGAACATCCGTGCAGGGAAGAAGTTGTGTGGCAAGAAACCGAGGCAGGCGCCAGCGATGGTAACCGTGACCAGGCTCGATGTCGTTGCCCGTGTGAGGCCCTCGTTCACGGTGAGCAGGTAGGAATAGGCGAAGAAGGCAAGGGCGCCGATACCGACCACTCCGGTGGCCAGCCCATCCAGCCCATCCACGAAGTTGACCGCATTCGAGCAGAGCACGATGAAGAACACCGTGATCGCGACCGACGTTGTGCTATCCAGCGAGACGATCTGGTTGGGCAGCGGGATCCACAGCATCTTGACGCCTAGCGCAACAGCGATGCCAGCCGCGAAAACCTGGCCAGCGAACTTGGTGAGCGGCGGCAGCTCGAAAACATCATCAAGTACACCCACCAGACAGATCACCGTGGCTGCCACCAGGACAGCCCGGGAGTCTTGTTGCACTGTCGCTAGCCGGCCCAGGAAGGGCAGCTGCCATGAGATCAGAATCGCTGCGGCGACGCCAGCCAGCATCGCGACGCCACCGAAGTACGGCATCTCGATGGTATGCACGTCGCGGTCCCGAACTCTCGCCATAGCTCCAGTCCGGAGAGCCAGCCGGCGGCACACACCACTCAGCAGATACGTGACTGCTGCCGCTATGCAAAGGACTAGCAGGTACTCGCGCACTCAGCCCCCTGCGGTGAGCTCTGCGCCGTCATCGCCACGGCCTGAGTCTGCACCGTTGGACCCTGGGCCTGAGGAAGGGCCCTCCGGGCGAACGTGAGCGTCACCGGTCAGATCGCGGAGACGCGGGACGGTCTCGCGCAGCGTCTCCACGCTAAGGGCACCTCGGCGCAGTACCTCACCGTCCTCATGTCGGGTGAAGTCGACGATCGTCGACGGTGCACCACCCGCTCCAGCCACCGGACCGCCGTCAAGATAGACCGAGACTGAATCGCCGAGCTGCTCGATCGCCTCGTCACAGGTCAACGCCGCCGGCTGGCCGCTGACGTTCGCACTGCTCACCGCCATCGGGCCAGTACTCCGCAAAATGTCGCGTGCCAGTTCATGGTCAGGCACTCGCAGCGCGATGGTGCCCTCCGTGTCACCGAGATCTATCTGCAGGCTGGGTTGGATTCGGCAAATCACTGTCAGTGCGCCGGGCCAGTGTCTGTCGGCAAGAGCCTGGGCTGCGTCTGGCACATCTGCCGCCAGAGTCCGGAACAGGACCGGCTCAGCGATCAGGACCGGGGGTGGCATGTCGCGGCCGCGGTTCTTAGCGTCGAGCAGCCGCTGTACCGCCTCAGCGCTGAACGCGTCAACACCGATCCCATAGACGGTGTCGGTTGGTAGCACGATGCACTCGCCATCGGTAATGGCCTCGCGAGCGGCCTCGTACGCTTCCGCAATGCTTGCCGGATCGTCGCCGGTGCAGTCGAACCGCCGATGCCCGAGGCCACCGGCCGACTCCGCCGCTTCCCTCGGGTTGGGTTCGCCCGGCACGGCGGTCTTGGTCACCGGTCAATCTTGCCAGAGTTGGTGGTTGCGGGCGCGGTGAACGCCGATGATCATTCAGCGCGAATCGGATCGCGCGCCGACGTGCTGAGGAGGAGCGAGGGGACACGCTTCCTCGTCCCGGAGTGACGACGAAGTAGGCGGCTACAAAGCGTGATCCGCGCGGAGCGAGCGCAGCGAGCGGAGCAATCAAACTCTGCGGATGGCGGTGATGAAACGCGACCGTCCGGTTAGGTCGTTATGATCACGTACGCCGGCGAAGGCGCCGTGCTGGACAAGTACCTGCTGAGCGGATTCACCTTGCACATCGGCATGCTCAACACAGAGCAAACCCGCCGGTCTGAGCAGACGCGCGGCCTCGGCAACCACCACCCTGATCACCTCCAGGCCGTCATCACCGGCGAACAAGGCGAGTGGCGGATCGTGATCACGTGCCTCGGGAACCACGGACTCGAAAGCCTCTAACGGGATATAGGGCGGGTTGGCTATCACCAAATCGACTGAGCCGTCGAGTTCGGGCAGGGCGCCGATCATGTCCTGTACGTACAGCTCAACCGTCGTGTCCGCGAGGTTGCGCGCCGCGTAGGCCGCAGCCTCTTCGGACACCTCAACAGCATGAACCCGGGTGCCGGTGAGCTCGGTGGCGATGGATTTGGCGATGGCACCACATCCCGTGCCGAGCTCGACGACTACTGGCAAGCGGCGCGACCTACCGCGCGCAACCGCGTAGACCATGGGGCGCAGCTGTTCGATCGCCCAGCCTGTCATGACTTCCGTCTCTGGCCTGGGTACGAAGACACCAGGACCTACCTCGAGTTCCAGATGGCGAAAGTAAGCCCGACCGGTGAGGTGCTGCAGCGGCACCCGATGCGCGCGCTCGCTGATCAACGCTTGGAAGTACGCGGCCTGGGCATCTTCGACGGCGTCAAGCAGCGGAAGCCGAGCCAGCTCGACGCCTGCTGCGTAGGCCATCAACTGCCGAGCCTCCTGATCCGGCGACGCGACGCCCACCTCGCGCAGCTGACTGGCAGCCTGATGCAGCAGCGGTCGAACGGCCTTGCTCACGAGTTTGGGCCACCGACCTGGGAGAGCCGCTGCTCAGTGTCGGCCTCCTGGAGTGCCTTGATCACCGCGTCCAGGTCGCCATTCAGAACTTGATCAAGGTTGTAGGACTTGAAGCCGATTCGATGATCAGAGATGCGGTTCTCGGGGAAGTTGTAGGTGCGAATGCGCTCCGAACGGTCGACCGTCCGGACCTGACTGCGGCGGGCCGCAGAGGCCGCGGTGGCAGCTTCGGATTCAGCGGCTGCCGTAAGCCGTGCTCGAAGCATGCGCATCGCCTGTTCCCGGTTCTGCAACTGCGAGCGCTCGTTCTGGCAGGAGACGACAATGCCACTGGGCAGATGGGTGATGCGCACGGCCGAGTCAGTGGTGTTGACGCCCTGACCGCCGGGGCCGGACGAGCGGTACACGTCGATCCGCAGATCCCCCTCATCGATATCGACCTCAGTTTCGGCGACCTCAGGCATGACCAACACACCAGCGGCGGAGGTATGGAGCCGACCCTGCGATTCGGTGACCGGCACCCGCTGCACCCGATGCACACCACCTTCGAACTTGAGTACGCCGTAAGGCATCGCGTCAGGCTCTCCCCCGGCCGGCGCCTTGATCGCCACCGTCACTGACTTGTAGCCACCAAGATCGGTTTCCTGAGCATCAAGAATTTCGATCTTCCAGCCCCGACTCTCGGCGTAGCGCGAATACATCTTGAGCAAGTCAGCCGCGAACAGCGCTGACTCCTCGCCGCCTTCTCCTGACTTGATCTCCATAAGCACGTCCGAGGTGTCGTTGGGATCCCGTGGAGCCAGCAGTCGGGTAAGCCGCTCGGTAACCTGGCCCAACCGCACCTCCAGCTCGGCCGCCTCGATAGCCAACGAAGCATCCTCCGCTGTCAGCTCCTTCGCAGCCTCAAGATCATCTGTCAGCCGGTCGTGCTCGTCCAAGGCCTTGATGATGGGCAGCAGCTCAGCGTAGCGGCGACCCACCTTGCGGGCGCGAGCAAGATCGGCATGGACCGCCGGATCGGCGAGTGCTGTTTCCAGCTCCTGGAACTCAGCCCGGAGTGGAGCCGTGGTCTCAAACATCCAAGACCCTCCTCTCCGATTTGTCACCAGGACGCGGCAAGCGCCGGGATGCAGGGTCGATCCCTGCCTCCCGGCGCTGGTTGCGCTACTTGTTGGGCTTTGTGGCTGGCTTCTTGGCCGCGTACCGCTTCTCGAAGCGAGCGACGCGACCACCAGTGTCGAGAATCTTCTGCTTGCCCGTATAGAACGGGTGGCAGGCGGAGCAGACATCTGCGTGGATGACGCCGTTGGGCGCGGTGCTGCGTGTGGTGAAGGTATTGCCACAGGTGCAGGTCACCAGCGTCTCAACGTACGCGGGATGAATGTCGGGCTTCATGCTTGTCTCCTTGTCATGGGCACCGGGTCGCCACGCATCCTGCGCTTAGCGGCGTGAACCGGCACCAAAGAGTGATTGTGCCGCAGCCTCACCTGGGGCACCAAATGCAGAACGGCTAGCGACCCCGCTTTAGTCCCGTGGAGCCGATGCGCCCTGAGCCAGTCGAAGGGCCTTCGACGAGCTCAGCCACAGCTAGTCCTGAGACGGAATGGTCTTGGTGATCGCCATCAGGAACTCGGCGTTGCTCTGGGTTTTGCGGAGCCGGTCCAGCAGCATCTCCAGACCTTGCAGACTCTCCAGGCCGGAGAGGACGCGGCGCAGCTTCCACACGATGGCCAGTTCCTCGCGACTCATCAGCAGTTCCTCGCGGCGGGTGCTGGAGGCGTCGACGTCGATGGCGGGGAAAATCCGCTTCTCTGCGAACTCGCGGCGCAGCCGGATCTCTGAGTTACCGGTGCCCTTGAACTCCTCGAAGATCACCTCATCCATCTTCGAGCCGGTCTCGACCAGAGCAGTTGCAATGATGGTGAGCGATCCGCCGCCCTCGATGTTGCGGGCCGCGCCGAGGAACTTCTTCGGCGGGTACAACGCAGCAGAGTCCACGCCACCGGACAAGATCCGTCCCGAAGCAGGGGCCGCTAGGTTGTAGGCACGACTCAGCCGGGTGATGCCATCGAGCAAGATCACCACGTCGTGGCCAAGCTCAACAAGCCGTTTCGCCCGCTCGATCGCCAGCTCGGCAACGGCAGTGTGGTCCTCGGCGGGTCGGTCAAAGGTAGACGAGATCACCTCGCCCTTGGCTGAGCGTTCGAAGTCGGTGACCTCCTCGGGACGTTCGTCCACCAACACCACCATCAGCTTCACCTCGGGGTTGTTGATGGCGATGGCGTTGGCGATGGCCTGCATGATCAAGGTCTTGCCGGCCTTGGAGGGGGAGACGATCAGCGCGCGCTGACCCTTGCCGATGGGGGCGACCAGATCGATGATCCGGCCAGCCATCTGGTTGGGGGTGGTCTCCAACTTGAGTCGCTCTTGCGGGTAGAGCGGAGTGAGCTTGGCGAAGTCCTGTCGTTGCCGCATTCCGTCAAGATCGGCACCGTTGACGGTATCGATCCTCACCATCGGATTGAACTTCTCCTTGCGTTCGCCCTCCCGCGGCGTACGGATCACACCAGTGACCAGGTCCCCCTTACGCAAGCCGAGCTTCTTGACCAGCGAGAGCGAGACGTACGCGTCGTCGGGCCCGGGCAGATAGCCGTTGGTGCGGACGAAGGCGTAGTTGTCAAGAACATCCAAGATGCCGCGAGCCGGGACGAGCACGTCGTCTTCGGAAACCACCGGTTCGTCGTAGCGTTCGAGGTTGCCGCCACCTCCGCGGTTACGGCGGTTCTGGCGATCCCGACTACGGCGCCGGCGGTTGCGGCGGCCGCCGCCTTCCTCGTCCCAGTCGCGTCCCTGGTTGTCTCGAGCCTGGTTATCTCGGCCCTGGTTATCTCGGCCCTGGTTATCTCGGCTCTGGTTGTCACGCTGCTGGTTCTCGCGACCC
>DATEWO010000328.1:0-6303 GCA_035257925.1 Propionibacteriaceae bacterium
CGAAGCGGACTGTCTTGACGGCTGTGCCGGGAAACGTACGGTCGGAGGTGGTCAGAGCCGCCTGTCTTGACAGCTGTGCTGGGAAACGTACGCCCAGAGACCGCGCTAGCGAGCGGTTCGACGGCTGTGCCGGGAAACGTACGGCCAGAGGTGGTCAGAGCGGCCTGTCTTGACGGCTGTGCTGGGAAACGTACGCCGGGAGCGGCAGGCTGACCGCCGCAAGCGGGCTGGCGCAACCAGTGCGAGTGGACCGCTAGCGGCGTGGCGGGAAGATCGGCGGCAGCGTCGGGGGCACGGGACCCGGATTCTGCGGCGGCGGCTGCTCTTCCCTGCGCTTCTTTTCTTGCGCCTTCCGCCGAGCTTCGGCCTTTTCCTCTGCGACTTTCTCCGGGTCACGCCCGTTCGAGTACACCGCATACATCGTGCCGAACTCTGAGATCCAGTCGCCCGGAGAAGGAGACCAACCCATGAACCCGTACTTGGGCACCCGGTCGCTGTAGACGTATTGCTTCTCAACCGTGAAGCCCAGCCGCTCCAGCTTCCTGGTCGCAGCGTCGACCCCCAGGCCGCGGAGACTCGGCACCCGGACCTGCTCGCCAACCTGGATCTTGCGTGGAGGTTGGTTGAACGACGTCTTGGGGATCTGCTGGAAGTACTTCTGCATGACCGGCCGCCAGATCTTCATGCCGGCGTCGCCGCTCCCGGAGCCCTCGAGGAAGGCCCCGGTGGATGGCACCGTATAGCGCCTCACACCGGAACCGCGGTAGTAACCCGAGCCGCTCTTTTTAAAAGGCCGTTTGGTGTTGTCGATGGAGATCATCGCCACGCCGGCGATCTCGGGTGTGTAGCCGGCAAACCACACGGCCTCATTGCTGTCGATTGTTCCGGTCTTGCCGGCGATGTGACGACCGTCGTAGATCTTGGCACGCTTGCCGGTTCCCTTGTCGACCACCGACTTCAAGATCTTGTTGACACCATCGGCGACGTCTTTATCGACCACCCGGCGGCAGTTCGCATCCGGTACAGCCAGGTTATTGCCGTTACGCGTCGTGATCTTGGAGACGATGATCGGATCACAATGGACGCCGCGGGCCGCGAAGGTCGCGTACGCCTCAGCCATGGAGAGCGGGCTGACCTCGACAGTGCCCAGCGTGAATGACGGCTTGTCCTGGAACTCCTTCACGATGTCCACCGGGGGTTGACCGATGCGTGCCCCGACCTTGACGCCGGTCTTCTCAGCCATCTTGGTGACGCGGCACATGCCAGTCGCCAGCTCCAGTTGAATGAAGTAGGTGTTGACCGAGAACTCTGCGGCCTCCGTCATGCCGATGGACTTGCTATGCCCGACTGCGTTCTTGACGACCCAGCGGTCCCAGACGCGCTCACGCCCACGGCAGGAGGTAAAGCGTCGGCCAGTGAAGTTGAAGGGTGACCTAGCGTTGAACCTCTTGCTGATCGGGATGCCCTTCTCCAACGCGGCAGCGAGTGTGAACAACTTGAAAGTCGAGCCGGCCTGGTAGCCCTGGATGCCACCCATTGCCGGATGCGTGGCCAAGTTCCAGTAGGTCTGCCCCTTCTTGGCATCGCTGCCCATTACCGGCCTGCTCTGGGCCATGGCGATGATCAGGCCGGTACCCGGCTGGATCATGTTCATCGTCGAGATGACCGGGTCCTTCGGGCCAACGACTGCACTGACCTTCTTCTGCGCTAGGTCCTGTGTCTTGGGGTCGATCGCGGTCTGAATGACGAGTCCACCGCGATTGATCATGTTCTCGCGGTCTTCTTCTGTCCTACCCAGACTCGGTGTGTTGAGCAGAGTACGTCGCACGTAGTCGCACAGGAACGGGTACCGAGTGCCGACGCAGCCGTTGCGGGTCTTCTTGACCAATTTCTCGTCGAAGCCGACTTTCTTTGCCTCGTTCGCTTGTTGGAGCGTGATCAATTTGAGTTCGACCATGCGGTTCAACACCACGTCGCGACGGTCCAGCGCAGCACTGGGGTTGCGGATCGGGTTGTGGGTGTCCGGGTTCTGCACCAGCCCGGCCAACATCGCTGCCTGAGCCAAGGTGAGCTGAGAGGCCTTCGTTGAGAAGTAGTGCTTGGCCGCTGCCTCGACGCCATACGCGCCCGCGCCGTAGTACGCGATATTGAGATAGCGCTCCAGGATCTCATCCTTGGTGAACTTCTTCTCCATTGCGATCGCATAGCGCAGCTCACGAACCTTGCGTTGCAGCGTCGGGGCCTGGGCGTCCTTCACACACTGGCTGTCACCCTTTGCCTGACACGCCTCGATCTGGACCATCTTGACGTACTGCTGAGTGAGCGATGAGCCACCCTGGGTGATGCCGCCATCGGTCGAGTTGCGCACCAGCGCGCGCATCGTGCCCTTGAAGTCCAGGGCGCCGTGTTCGTAGAAGCGGTGGTCCTCGATGGCGATCTGCGCCTGCCGCATGATCGGAGCGATGCTCTTCAGCTTCACCGGGATCCGGTTCTCGTCGTAGAAGTACGCCAGAGTCTTGCCGTTGCCCATGAGCACCCTGCTACGGGTGGCAGGCGCAGGCGTTGCGAGCTCAGCAGGCAAGCTCTTCAGCTCGGCCGCCGCGGCGTTGCTGGTAACCCCCGCCATGCCCGCGAAAGGAATGAACAATCCCGCCACCAGAACACCTGCAAGAATGCTGACGACGACGAACATCATCAGCGAGTACGCGAGGCTCCCCGCGCGCTTCGGCGTAAACGGCACGGGTAACAGCCTACGGGAGCTTCGCGGCCCCACTGAATCACGTACTGATACCAAATCTTGATCTGAGGGCACTTTTTGTTCGATTGTCAAGCAACCAAAGGTCACAAAACGGCAAACATCCCGAAACGAATCTAGTCACATCCAAGATGGCGTGCGTAGCGTTTCATACCGCCGTACCAGATGGGCCGGGGAAATGCCCGGTACGGCGTAGTTTCACGAAGGGGAGATGCAGCGTGCCTGCAGTGCAACGTGAAGACTGGACCATGCGCGCCAAGTGCCGGGGGATGGAAGACGCCTTGTTTCCGGAGGCGTCGGACCAAAAACGAGCCAGACTTGTGTGTTCTGGATGCCCTGTGCGCTTCGAGTGCCTGGCCGAGGCTCTGGACAACCGGATCGAATGGGGTGTTTGGGGCGGCATGACCGAGCGGGAGCGGCGGTTGCTGCTTCGGCAGCGCAGTGATGTCACATCGTGGCGCTCCATCCTGCTCGGCAAGTCGAACCAGGCCACGGCTCAGCCGGTGCCGGCGGGCTCTCAGTCCTTGTCGGACAGCAGTGCGCCGACGCGGCGGAGTGCCGCCAGGTCGGTGACGTCGGTCGGCAAGGACTGAACCTGGGTTTGGGCCACCGTCGGGCGAGCCGCCGCGAAGCGCTCCATCATTCGCGTCTCGGTCTCGATCATGCGCATCAGATTGGCGTGACGGCGTAGGGCCTCTACCTCCAGTACGGCTGAGGTGCCCGCGAGGTCCTCTGCTAGGGACAGTGCCCGTTCTGGCGAGATCGCTAGGGCACCGGCGTGCACCCGGTTGATCACCATGCCCGAGAGCGGCATGCCTTCCTCGGTGAGCCGGTCCACGAAGTATTCGGCCTCTCGTAGCGCGTCATGCTGCGGAGTCGCGACAACCAGGAACGTACTGTGCCGCGACGACAGTAGTTCGAACGTCGCTGTGGCTCGCTGCCGAAACCCGCCGAAGAGTGCCTCGAAGGCGCGGACAAAGGTCTGGACGTCGCTGATGATCTGCGCGCCGAGAATCTTGGTCATTGCGGCGGAGATCATGCTGAAACCAGCGCCCATCAATCGCAGCGGCCCACGGGTGGGGTGCAGCAACAAGCGAAGGAACCGGCCGTCGAGCAGTGCGCTCAGGTGTTCGGGAGCGTCCAGGAAGTCCAGGGCTGAGCGGGCCGGGGGAGTGTCGACCACGATGAGGTCCCACCTGCCGGATGTCTCCGCCTCGGCATGGAGCTGCCCCAGCTTCTCCATCGCCATGTACTCCTGGGTTCCGGAGAACTCCGACGACAAGGCCACATAAAACTGGTTCTGCAAGATGGCAGCTGCCTTCTCGGGCGTGGTGTGCGCTAGCACCACGTCGTCGAAGGTGCCCTTCATGTCAAGCATCATCGCGTCCAGGCTGCCGCCGGCTGCGGTATCGATCATGGACACTGGGCGCGGAGTGTTGTCGAGCTCGCCGACGCCGAGCGACTGGGCCAGCCGGCGTGCTGGGTCGATGGTCAGTACGACGACCTTGCGGCCGGCCTCCGCCGCGCGCAGCGCGACTGCGGCGGACGTCGTGGTCTTGCCAACCCCGCCCGAGCCGCAGCAGATGATGATCTTGTTTTCACGATCACCGATGATCTTGTCGATATCGAGGAACGGCACCGGCAGCCCAGCGTGCGCCGTCGCCTTCGAGGCGCTGGTCATGCGGCCTCCAGCGCGACTTGATCAGTCAGCTGCTCGGCGACCGCGAAGATCGCACCTTCGTCGATACCTCCAGGATCGAAGGGAATCTGCACCAGTGGAAGGCGTAAGGCGGTCAGCCGATCGTGGCGCTGCTGCTCCTGCAGCGTACGAGCCGCCTCGATCGCAAACTCCGCGGCCAGCGCCTGGTTCTGCTTGATCGTTAGGCCGGGCACCTTCAAGATCACTGACCCGGTGGCGGCGGTCTGGAGCTGATCATGATCAAGCGGGCTCGGCGTCACCATATTCTCGATCACCATACCGATCCTGATCCGGGTGGGACGCACCGCGGCGACGGCTTCCTCAGTCTCGGTGACTGGCATGTCCTCCAGCAGGGTGACGAAATGCAGGGCCGTGGTCGCCGACCGCAACAGCCGCATGATCGAATCGGCCTGGTTGCGAATAGGTCCGACCTTCGCGAGGCCGGCGACGGCAAGGTGGACATTGAGGAACTGAGCGATTCGGCCCGTTGGCGGAGCGTCGAGAACCACGGCGTCGTAGGCGTTCGGGCGGTTTTTGATCTTCCGTCGGACTGCCTCGTACACCTTGCCGGTGAGCAGTACGTCACGTAGCCCGGGGGCGATCGAGGTGGCGAAGTCGACAGCACCGAAGCGGTCAAGTGCCTTGCCGGCGATGCTGAGGTGGTAGAAGGTGTCGAGGTACTCGATCAGGGCAGCCTCGGCATCGATCGCCAGGCCGTACACCACGCCTCCTGCGGGCGTCCGGCTGATCCGGCGCTCTCCACGTCCGGTTAGCGCCGGCACGTCGAACAGCTGGGAGATCCCATTTCGTCCCTCAACTTCACATAGCAACACCCGTCGGCCGCTGGTGGCGAGGGCGCACGCGAGGCCGGCCGCAATCGTGGTTTTGCCTGTGCCACCCTTCCCACTGACGATGTGCAGGGTGTGCCGGGGAGTCACGGCACCCCTGTGATCGCGAGGCCGGCATGGGTTTTGTAGCGCCGGTTGATAGCGATGAGGTTGGCGGTAAAGGCCTCGACCTGGCCCGCGTTGCGGAGCCTGCCGGCGTAGATGCCACGCGCGCCCGGGATCGCCGTAGCGAGCTCGCACACCACCGCCACGGCCTCGCGGTCCTCACCCAGTACCAGCACGTCATCGTCAAAGCGGTCGACCGTTGGGTCATTGAGCAAGACGGCGCTGACGTGATGGAAAGCGGCGATCACCGTGGAATCGGGGAGCAACTGCTGCGCTTCTTGCGCTGCAGAGCCGGCCGCCACTCGCAGCGGAAATGGCCCCTGCTGGTCGAAGCCAAGCGGATTGACGCAGTCGACGACGATCTTGCCGGCCAACTCAGCGGCTATGGAGGTGAGCAGGTCGGCATGACCGTGGTACGGCACGGATACGATCACGAGCTCGGCTGCGGCCGCGTCGGAGTTGCCGACACCCACGACCCGACCAGGGCCATTGGCCGGGCCAATCTCGACGGCGATCATCTCTGCTCGTTCCGCGCTACGGCTTCCAATAAGCACGTCGTGCCCCGACGCGGCAAATCGTGTGGCGAGACCCCGACCCTGGGGGCCGGTGCCGCCCAGAATCCCGATCTTCACGCCGACGCCCGGCGGTGTCTGGCGAGGTCAGGCCGCGTGGCGATGCGCGCCGGCCGCATGGTCATGGGCTCGATAGTAGTGAGGGCACCCGAGCCTGAACTGTCAGATTGGATTTGCACTCTGACGGGCGGGCCGCCAGATTCGCCTCCTTCGTCGCGCGCAGTATGCGCCGGCCTTCCACGCAGCCGCGTCGCGAGCGCCTGCAGTCGGCGAAGCGTCCCGCGCGTCATAGTGTCAGTGTGGAATGACACTCTGACGCGCGGG
>DATEWO010000329.1:0-4826 GCA_035257925.1 Propionibacteriaceae bacterium
CCGCCGGGCCAGCGTACGAGGCACCGCAGCCCCCGGCTTTATCATGATCGGCCTTTGCCTCGCTCGCTCGTACCACCGAGGTTCTCCCAAAGCAGCTCACGCGCCCGGTTGAGTACGTCGCGCTGCTGCTCTGCGGTGAGCCCGGTTGCAGCCGACACCTGAGCCGGCGACCGGCCGTCGACGTCTCGCAAGATCACAACCCGGCGCCACGAATCAGGCAGCGTAGCCAGGGCGGCCCTGAGAGCTTCCGGGTCTGCAGCGCGGCCAGCAGGCCAGGGGCGCGGAAACTCCTTCCAATGATCGGGGTACGGGTCGCTGATCCCCTGAAAGCGGTTGGCATCGACAGTCGTTGCCGGCGGGAACCACCGGCTCCACCACGCGAAGCGGTTTCCGAGTGCCCGGCCTCGGGCGGTGAGGTTGGCGATCATCCGCCCAATCGAGATCTTCATCGGTAAGGGTTAGTCGTTCGTGCCATAGCGCGTACGTGCGAACCAGCCCTCGTTTGCGTCGATGACACTATCCAGGCTGATGTTCTCGGTGACGACCAGCTTTTCATGCTCATACCTCCGCTCACGTATCTGACTCTCCAAGAGGATCGGAATCATCGCCTCAATTGGTCAGCACGCCGACGAAGATCAACACCGGTCGTCGGGAACGAAGCGCAGCGGCGTCCTTCGACTGGCGGCTGCGATCGATAGCCAAGATCACGATGCGGATGCGGTATTGCTATCACTCCACTGACCGAGCGCGTACCGGGTGCCTTCGTTGTCTTCGAACAATGCCCACCACCCGAAGTGCTGGCGTGCCGGAGGGAGGGGGAATTTCACCCCGCGCGCGCTGAGCTCAGCGTGGGTGCTCTCGATGTCGGCGCAGCCGAAGAACAGGTCGGAGTGGGGGAGGCGATCTGGAACCGTACGACGCGGTTCATCGGGCCGTCGCGGGCTGAGGACCAGCAACAGGTCCTGATCGGGAGGCCTGACTTCAACCCACCGTTCGTTGCCATACGCGTCATCGCGGATCAGCTCGAAGCCCATCTCGGTTGTCCAGAAGTCCAGTGCTGCTTGCTGATCCGCCACCGGAACGATGACCTTGCTAACTCGTGTGATCACGGCGTCTCCTCCTCGAATTGGATGTGTATACCTCAGGCCCCGCCACGGGCGTCGTAGGTGGTGAATGAGCATCAGGTACTCATCGACCAGCTCCTGCCCGGCTAGTCGACTTGGTCATCGTTTCGCCTTGCACCTGGTCGACGTAGGGGGTGCCCCAGCCGCCATGTTCGAACCCGCCGCGGGTGTCTTCGTCCGGGCGGCCCAAGCCCTGGGTGACTCCGTCGAGAGTGACGCTATTGACCACCAAGATCTTGCCCATCTCAATACCTTCCATACGATGTCAGGGCTATATGCTTGAACCGGATATATCCACAATGGTCATACCCGATACGGACTGTATCCTACCGATGTGAGTTCGGCAAGTGGCGTCCCAGCACTGACGACGGCCGGCTTCCAGGTGTTGCTCGCGCTGGCTTCAGGGCACAGCCACGGGTACGCCGTCATGGGCTTCGTAGATCAGCTCACCGATGGGCAGGTTCGGTTGGGGCCGGGCACGCTGTACCGAACGCTTGCCCGACTGGTCGCCGACGAGCTGGTCAGTGAGTCGGAGGTTACTGACCCCAGCGCCCCGCATGACGCCAGGCGTCGCTACTACCAGCTCACTCCACTTGGCGCACAAGCCGTACGCGAGGAGGCCGAGCTGCTCGCCCGACTCGTGGACGCGGCGCACACCGCAGGACTTCTCGACGGGGAACGGAGGACAACATGACCCGCCAGCGACCGCTCGGCCTGGGCACCCACATCTTCGTGTCTGACGCGGACGCCGCAGTGGCGTTCTACAGTGAAGCGTTCGGCGCCGCCGAGCTCATTCGGCACTGCCTGCCCGACGGCCGGGTCCTCTTCGTGGAGCTTGCTGTCGGTCCCGACAAGCTCCTACTGAGCGAAGAGATCAAGGAGTTGAACGCTGTCGCTCCTTCCACGTTGGGTGGTTCACCGGTCATGTTGTTGCTGGAACTCGAGGATGTCGACAGTGCTTTCACTCACGCCGTCGAGATGGGAGCCACAGTAGAGATGCCGGTAGCCGAGATGTTCTGGGGCGAGCGTTACGGCATAGTTCGGGACCCGTTCGGCCACAACTGGTCGTTGTGCACGCGTAGGGAGCAGCTCGCCCCAGACGAGGTTGCCGACCGCGTGCCGCCCCGGCCCACCGATGGCACGTGGACCGGGTAGGAGCTATGTGGGGCTCTTTGCCGCCACATGCCTGGCAGCCCCTCAGCCGGGGCATGACCGGAGTGCTGCTGCTCCCAGGAGAGGACCACTTCGATGCGCTGCGAAGACCTGCAACGAACCGATACGAGACAACGCCGCCACAAGCGATCGCGCGCTGCGCCACCCCCACTGACGTTGCACAGGTGATCAACTTCAGCCGCCGGTATCGACTGGAGATAGCGATCCGCGGTGCGGGCCATTCGTTTGCCGACCACTCGAGCACGACCGGGCTGCTGATCGAAACCGGGATGATGTGCACGGTCGCGGTCGATGGCGACCTCACTACCATTGGCGCGGGCGCCCGGCTCGCGGAGATCTACCGGGCACTACATGATCACCAGGCCACCATCGCTGCCGGCTGCGGACCAACCGTCGGCATCGCCGGTCTGGCTTTGGGTGGCGGGCTGGGAGTGCTTGGCCGGACCTACGGCCTCACCTGCGACCGGCTGACGGCCGCCCAGGTCGTACTTGCCGACGGCTCTTTGATCACCTGCGACGACACCTCAAACAGTGATCTTTACTGGGCGCTATGCGGTGCCGGAGCCGGGAACTTCGGTGTAGTGACCGCCCTCACCTTTCGCACGATCCCTGAACCCCAAGCGTGGGCCTTCCATCTCAGCTGGCCCCAGCACGGCATGCCGGAAGCGATGAACGCTTGGATGGATTGGGCGCCGAACGCACCCGACGCGATGGCGGCGACCCTTGTCGTACGAGCACCTGCCGACCCCTCGCTCTCACCGCAGGTGCATCTGATCGGGTCGGCGCTCGAGGACGACGCTGATGCCGCCGACGCCGTCCGCAGCTTCGAACGGCTGGCTGGCGCACCGGTTCGCAATCGGCAGCTTTCGCTGGCTCCGATCAGCGAGGTGAAGGCGCAGCTCGCGTCGTTTGGGGCTGAAATCGGCGCTGGCCCAACAACCGCGGTGGACCATAGCGCCTCGGAGTTCCAGCGTCAGCCGCTTCCGACAGCCGTTACCTCGGCTATGGGACATGCCCTAAATGCCGATCGGATCCCGGGCCAGGCACGTGAATTCGCCCTCACGCCGATGGGCGGGGCTTACAACCGGGTGCCTGCCGATGCGACTGCCTTCGTACACCGCAGTGACGAGTTCTTGCTGGAATACACCGCCACCTCGGATCCGGCACACACGGCCGCCACCTCGCGCGCCGCATCCCAATGGCTCAGCCAGATCCGCGAACTGCTCAATGGCTACGGCACCGGCCGCGCGTACCAGAACTTCCCCGACCCAGAGCTGCCGGATCCGCTTCGCGCCTACTACGGGCAGAAGGTGCCCAGGCTGCGTGACATCAAGCGGCACTACGACCCCGACAACTTTTTTCATTACCGGCAGTCAATACCTCCGGCGACTGATGAGACCGGCGACAAGGAGATGTGATGACGGAGATGACGCCTGAGGTGCGGCACCTGCTGGATCGCCCGAACTACGCGCATGTGGCCAGCCTGCTGCCCGATGGCGCGCCGCCTTCTGTGCCTGTCTGGATTGCGGTCGAGGGCGACAATCTCGCGATTCTCACCGGCGGTACTGATCCGTGGACAAGTCGTGGAACTGGTTGACGGAGATCGGGCCTGGGAGATCATCGATCGGATATCACAGAAGTACATCGGCCAGCCGTATCCATTGCGCACTGACCGGATCGTGCTCTTGATCAAGCCCGATCATGCGCAGGTCGTCAACTATGGCTGATCAGGAGCGACGTTCCCGCGGGACGTCGCCAGCCGGATGTCCACCCCCGCTGCGAGGATGGCCACTGGCGGCACTCATTGCTACGCCTGAGAGATCGTGACGAGGAGATCAACGTGTCTGAACCACGTGTGCTAGCTACCGACCTAGTCATCGGCGAGTCTGCCCGTTGGCACGACGGCCGCTTGTGGTTGTCGAATTGGGGAGCGGCGGAGATTCTGATGTTCGACGACGATGGGCATCGCGAGGTCGCCACGAAGGTGCCCACCACCATCCCGTTCTCCATCGATTGGCTGCCCAATGGTCAACTGCTGGTCGTGGCGGGCCCGGAGCAGCGGCTGCTGCGGCGGGAGCCAGACGGATCGTTGGTTGATCATGCCGATCTGAGCGGCCTGCCTGGCGGCCTGAACGAGATTGTGGTCGACGGCCGCGGCACCATCTGGGTCAACGGTGGCTCCGACTTCCACCCCGAGGAGGGCGTCGCGCCTGGCTTCATTGCAGCGATCAGCCCGAATGGCGTTGTGCGTCAGGTCGCCGACGGTATCGCCTTCCCTAACGGCATGGCGGTAACCGAAGACAACTCGACCTTGATCATCGCGGAGTCATTCGCAGCCAAGCTCACCGCGTTCGAGATCACGGACAGCGGTGACCTCACTAACCGGAGGACCTTCGCTGACGTATTGGCCGACGGGATCTGCATGGATGCCGAAGGCGCGGTCTGGACGCCCAGTTGGGCTGAGAACGAATCCTGCTGTGTGCGGGTGGCCGACGGCGGTGAGGTGCTCGATCGGATACCCCTCGAACG
>DATEWO010000330.1:0-4494 GCA_035257925.1 Propionibacteriaceae bacterium
AAGGCCGTCCAGCATCTCGTCGGGCTCGTGGCCGACCCGGACACGGGCTACCTGTTCCGGGAGCAGCTCCGAGACGCCAAGCGACACTGGGATCA
This sequence comes from Propionibacteriaceae bacterium, assembly GCA_035257925.1. Classification (GTDB taxonomy): domain Bacteria; phylum Actinomycetota; class Actinomycetes; order Propionibacteriales; family Propionibacteriaceae; genus Microlunatus. The sequence continues at coordinate 96 of DATEWO010000330.1, forward strand.
GATGCGGGGCACCCGCCAGGCGGCGGAGGCGCGGGCGGTGCCGCTGCCGTGGGCGGCCCCCGGGGTACTCCGGGAACATGCGGGGCTGGTCGCGACGCTTGTCAAGGGATCCGACCTGCGGACCGACCCCGTCCGGTGCGGGAAGATCCTGCAGGCCCTCTTGGCGCGGGTAGTGGTCCAGTTCGAGCCGCAGGGGCTGAAGCTGTTTGGGCCTTTGTTCTCGCAGGCTTCCCCGCCCTCCCTCGCGCAGGTCTGCGTGCCGTCCCTATTTCCTCAACAGTGTTTGGGACAGATGGAGCATATAGGGGACAGTCATCAGGGCCTCCAGTACGCCATCCCGCTGGCTCCAGGACGCCGTGAACGGCTCTAGGATGGCACGGCCGGCTCACCCCGCCATCACGGTATTCCCTACCCGACCGGACGCCCGCCACGCCCCTCACAGCCACGCACAGGCCATGTGGAGAGGAGGTTCACCCATGGGTCACCGCGAGCGCCCGAAGCCACGACCGCAGCCGCCCAACCCCGACCCTGACCCTGATGACGACGACGACCGCTAGTTGTCCGAGAGGTCAGTGCCGTGAGCGATCAAGGACGGTGGTTCAAGGTCTGGGTTTCGATCCTTGACGATCTCGACTTCCAGGATCTCAGCCTCGAGGATATTGGGCGGTGGACCTTGCTCGGCGCACTCACCAAGCTCGTGGGCGAGCAGGGCCGGCTGCCCATCAACGGCTCGGGGCGGAAGCTCTGTGAACTGCTCCGAGTCGACACCATGGACGACGTAAAAGCGTGCATCAATCGGTTGCCAAACGTGTCGTTTGAGGAGGGCAAAACCCGTTACGGTGCGCGCGTCGTAACATGGCGAAATTGGCTGAAATACCAAGTGGATGGCTCAGTGGCCCAACGCATGAAAACGTTACGGTCTAAGAGGAGAGGAGATGAGAAGAGAGGAGATGAGACGAGTACTACACCGTCTCGCGGCCCCTCGCTCGCGTCGCTCCAGGACCGCCGCGAGCGCCGCGAGACCGCCTGTCGGCTGATCGACTTCCTGAACGAGAAGACCGGCCGGAGCTACCGGAAGGTCGAAGCGAACCTCCGGCTGATCATCGCCCGGCTCGACGACGGCGCCAGCGAGGCGAACTGCCGGGGCGTCATTGCCCGCAAGGTGCGGGAGTGGCACGGCACCGAGATGGTGCAGTATCTCCGGCCGGAGACGCTGTTCAACCGGACCAAGTTCGAGAGCTACTTGGGGGAACGGACGGCGGAGGTGGCCCATGCCGATATGTCCCCAGTGCAGTGACTTCCTGAAGCCGAACGCGAGGTCATGTCCAGAATGTGGCTGGGGCGAGGAGCCGCGCGCGCGCGCGACGACCCGTGAGACGCAGACTTGGTCCCCCAGCACGCCACCCTTCCGGGAAGAATCCTGGCGTGCGGAGGCGCGCATGTCCCCTCAGGCCGCCGCCGCCTACATCGCGGCGCTCAAAGCCGTCGTGGCCGCAGCGAGCTCGCCGGATCAGCCCGTGGAGCGTCGCCCCGTGGATCCCGTGATGACACAGCGCTATCTCGAGGCGTGCCAGGCGAGGAAGCGCGTGCCTGACGAAGAGGCAAATCCATGACGTGGTTAGGCCGACCCATTCGGAAGCAGTCGCTCTATCGGACGCTTGAGGACGAGGATCCCCGCTGCGAGGGCGGGCCCCAGCATCGGGAGGGCCACGTACACGACAGCTACTGTGTCCCGCCCCTGCCGGAGTGGTACGTGACCGGGCGGGAGGACGACGACAACCCGGCGGTGCTGGCGGGGCGGCTCGAGGGCGTGCAACAGGAGCGCGACGCGCTCCGCGCGCGGGTGCGGCAGTTACTTGATCAGCGCGAGGTCTGGGTGCAGTTACTCCAGCGGGTGATGGCCGAGCGCGACGCGGCGCGGGCGGAGAGAGGGTGAGACCGGCCGCGTACGTGCTCCAAGGCGATGCGCGAGTGCTCCCGCTGGCGGATGCCTCGGTCCAATGCGTGGTGACCTCGCCGCCCTACTGGGGGTTGCGGGACTACGGGCTGGGGCCACAGACGCTGGGCTTGGAGCCGACGCCGGAGGGGTACGTCCAGCATCTCGTGGCCATCTTCCGCGAGGTGCGGCGGGTGCTGCGGCCGGATGGGACGTGCTGGGTGAATCTCGGGGATAGCTACGCCAATCGACCGAATGCGAACGGCTACCATGGCAAAGAGCGCGACACCTCGACGCTGGCGGGTGGTGGGACATATCAGAACGTCGCGCGTATTGAGTCCCAGTACGATTCACTCCCACCGGGACTGAAGGTCAAAGACCTCGTCGGCATCCCTTGGCGCGTGGCCTTTGCCCTCCAGGCGGATGGCTGGTGGCTCCGCAGCGACATTATTTGGGCGAAGCCGAACCCGATGCCGGAGTCGATCACGGACCGGCCGACGAAGAGCCATGAATACCTATTCCTGCTGACGAAGGCGGCGCGGTACTACTACGACGGCGAGGCGATCAAGGAGCCGAATGTTGAGATGTGGTCTCCAAATGGCAAGGCCCGGACTGTGCGGCCTAGCATTGATGTAAATGGCGGGGGTCAAGGATCGGGGTGCATGACATGGCACGCATCCGGCCGCAACCGCCGCTCCGTCTGGACGATCGCCACGGAGCCCTATCCTGACGCGCATTTCGCCACCTTCCCCGAGAAGCTCGTGGAGCCGTGCATCCTCGCCGGCACGTCCGAGCGCGGGGCGTGCCCGGCCTGCGGCGCGCCGTGGGGGCGGGAGGTGGAGCGGGAGCGCACGTTCGAATCAGGGTCGGGTCGCAGCGGCAACATGCCCGTGGGAAAGAATGGCGCGGGGTTGCAAGGTGGAGGGGCAACACTCGACGTGCGACGCGGGCCGACTGTGCGTGCCACGACGCTCGGCTGGTCTCCGATCTGTGCCTGCCCGTTCGCCGAGCCCGTGCCCTGTCGCGTCCTCGATCCCTTCGCCGGCTCCGGCACGACGGTGGCGGTGGCCGAACGGCTGGGACGCGTGGGCATCGGCGTGGAACTGAAGCCAGCCTATCTGACCTTGGCCCGGCAGCGCACGATCCAGGCCGGCCTGCTGTGAGGGAGGACAGAGTTATGTACGCGGTGATGTCGACGCTGCTCGGGATGCTGGTCGCGCTGTTGACCACCACGGCGGCGCACGCCCAGGCGGGGGCGACCGTGCCAACCCTCGAGGAGTTCCATGCGCTGGAGGAGCGCGTCCGGGCACTCGAGCAGGCCGGGCCAGGGCCGACGCCGCCGCCCGATGGCGGCTACGTCGACAGCGGCCCGGTCACCGCGACCACGGGGCAGACGATCCGGAAGATCCGGATCACCAACGCGTCCGGCGGCTGCATCAAGGTCGACGGCGTGACCGACGTGCACATCGAGGACGTGATCCTCGATGGCTGTGGCGGCCACGGCGTCAAGGTGACCAACGCCCATCGCGTCAAGATCGTGAACTCCCAGATCACGCCGAAGCGCACGAAGACCACGCTCGAGACCGAGCACGCGGTCTACATCGTCGGCAGCACCGAGGTGCTCGTCCAGGGCAACGTGCTCAAGGACTTTGAGAGCGGCGTCGAGGTGGCGCAGAGCACGAGCTCGCACTCGATCCGGGTGGTCGGCAACTACGGGGAGAACCCCAAGGGGCCATTTCCGCGTGGGCAGTTCACGCAGTTCTATCCCTGCAACAAGAACGGGCAGATCGAGACCCGGTGCGAGGTGACCGACAACCACTTCTTCACGCAAGAGGACGACCACCACCAAGGCTCGGGCATGGAAGACGCGCTGAACACGGGGTCCGGCAGCAAGCACGTGTACTACGCGCGGAACTACATCGAGGGCGGCGGCGCGTCGAGCGGCTGCGGGCTCCTCGTCGAGGGCCAGGGCACGGACTACGCGCTGCTCGAGGACAACATCCTGGTCTCCACGGCCGGCTGCGGCGTGAACATCGCGAACAGCGCGTATGCCGTCGTGCGGCGGAACAAGGCCCTGGGGCCGTTCGAGACGGTCGCCTCCGACAGCGCCCAATTGGGGATTGGGAACTGGTACAAGAGCGGCGATACCGGTTGCCACGACAACGAGGTCTACGAGAACACCGTCGCGAACAAGCTCAGCACCGGCTCGTACAACGACATCTGGATGAAAGGCGGCTGCGGCACCCAGACGAACAACACCAAGGGCAGCACGGCCGAAGCGCAGCTGACCCCGAAGGAGCAGAAGATTCCGCCCCCGTCGGCACGGGGCGTGGCCCCGTTGCCCTGGACGGGCGCCGGCGCGGACGAGGTGCGGCGACTCCGCGCGCGCGGCGATGCGCTCGCGGCCGAGGTGGAGCGCGCCCTGCGGGATGGGAAGAAGCGGTCCCGGGCGGAGCGGCGGCA
>DATEWO010000331.1:0-2252 GCA_035257925.1 Propionibacteriaceae bacterium
TTTTGTAGACGGTGCCGTCCACCGAAACGACGTATGCGGTGTCTCCGACGAACTCCATCGACGTCGGCCGATCGAGCACCAGCTCTCGTCCGCGGCGGTCAACGACAGGCTTCAGGCTTCCGTCGCGTTTCACGATGACCAATCGGCCGGTGTTCGGCAAGGCCGGCGAGCCCTCGACCACACCGTCCCATTGACCCTGCGACAGTGCGTACAGCTTGCCGTGCGGCCCCCGCTCGACGTCGATGAGCATGCTCGCCCCACTGGCGATCTCTGTGGGGCTCGATCTCCGATGCAGGGCGAGGACTTTGCCGTCTTCGGGGTCGTGCGGGATCGGGCCGAGCTGGGTGATGAAGACCCGGTGTTTGGTCACTTCCAGCCCGGTCGGCACGACGTTTCCGAACGTCGCGACCTCCTTGATCGAGCCGTTCCGTCCCACCCGCAACACCCGGTTGTGATGTCCATCAGTGACCAGGAACCCGCCGCGGTAGCGCTCCATGGCGTACTGCACGCCAGTGTCGATGAAGAACGCCGTTCCCGGGGGGTTGTCGGCCGACCAGCTGCCGATGTCAGCGATGAGCGTGTTGCCGCCGTCGCGCTCAATGCGGTAGATGCCGTTCTTATCGTTGGCGTCACCGAACGGCCCGGCATCTGGACCGCCGATGATCTCACCACTGACCAAGGTAACGAGCACGTACGCGGTCCGGCCGACGAATACGACATCAACCGGTCCACCAATGTCGGTGGGGAATGCCTTCGTTGGCAACCCCGTGGCATATGTGGTCACACGACCGCTACGGCGGTCGATCCGCAACACGCTGCCAGCGCTTCCGTCCGTGACGTACAGCGCACCGTCGGGGCCGATCGTGCTTCCGGTCACGAAAGTGCCATCCCCAAAGCTAGCGAGACGAGTCACTACCGGACCCCGACGGCCTTGCTCGCTCGCACCTCTGCGGTCATGCGCGCTCGCTGTCGGCGCAACTATCGCGGCCACCAGGCCGACAGCAGCAATGAATAGACAGATTCGACGCGCGACAGGCATTGGCAGCCTTCCCCCGATGAAGCTCCACGGCGACGGTCGTCGCTGTGCAATGGCCAGATTTGACAGACCCCCTGCCACTCCGCCGGGGACCATCTTGGACCCACACTGCCAGCCGGTCAAGGGGGGAGCACGGCGTGGCGCCGTCGCGACCCGGCGGGGTGATCCTGCTGAGCCTTCCTCCGTGCTCAGGCCTCCTGGGACCAGATCAGGTTCAGCCGTTCGATCGCCTCAGCACGGCTCATCACCCGCACTTCTGATTCCTCGACCCCGTGCGACAGCAGCTGGGCCACGACTCCTGCGGGGATCGACGGCGTGGTCGGCTCGACGCGGCCACGCCGGGGCACCTTCTTTTCCCGGACGCAGTCCCAGAACTCCTCTTCGCTGACCTGCAGCTGATCGCGCAGGATGTGCGCCCACATGCTCGGACCGTAGGTCTGACGGTTCGGTGGATGCGAGATCCGGGTGCGCAGTACCCGGCCGTCGGGAAGGGTCAGCTCGAATGTGACGTGGTGACCCCCCTTGCCTCGGGCGTTGCGGACCCGCGTCCACCCCTCGTTAAGACAGTACTTCTGGTGGTCTTTCCGCGTCGGCTCACCGAATTCGGTCACCGCTGCAGCCAGTCGTGCAACTCCTCGTCCGACGACAGGTCAATGATCTGGACCAGACCCCAGTTCTGCTCGTGATTGGAGGCGTAGCGCAGATGGTCGACCCAGTCCTCGGCATACTCGCGTAGCGCCGCGACCATCTCATCGAGGGCCTCTTCGAAGGTCTCGCCGTCAGCGGCGATGGGAAGCCCTGGCAGCATGATGCTCCAGCCGCCGCCTTCGGCAACGACCTCGGCCCGGGCTGGGCGTACGGTGACCAGGAAGTGCCGTAACCGGTCGGCGTCGACGACGGCCGCCCGCCGCCTGTCACGCCGCACCGTTGCTGGAACACCCGCTTCGGCTGCGTCGATGAGGGCGCTGAAGTGAGCGCGCGCCTCGGTGACGGTGTCGTAATGCACCTCTGTGAGTGACATGGCTCCTCCTTGATGTACCTAATGTACATGATGTACACCCTACCGCGCCGCATAGTTTCTGAGAACGAAAAAGAGCTGCCCGCACTACCGCCAAATGAAGGAGCCACTTATGCAGGCCACCCGCATCACCGCGAACCTGTCCGTTCCAGACGTCGGCGAAGCTCGCGATTTCTACGTGGACTACCTCGGGCTCAG
>DATEWO010000332.1:0-2929 GCA_035257925.1 Propionibacteriaceae bacterium
CCGCCTGCCGCACCCTGGTTGATCCCAAGGTTGAAGCCGTGCGGTGCGCTAGCGGCCCTGAGTACGCGCATCGCGTCCTGGGTCAACACACCGAGGGCGGTCAGCTCGTCGTCAGCCAGCTCGGTGAGGTCAGCGATATGCCGGTACGGGCAGATCAGGAGGTGTCCCGGTGAGTAGGGATAAAGGTTGAGCACGGCGAAAGCAAGGTCGCTGCGGTGCACGATCAATCCCGCCCTGTCCTCCCGCGACTGCACCGAACAGAAGGGGCATTCCTGTTCGTCGGGAGTGGCCGGTTTGTTCTCACCCTGGATGTAGACCATCCGGTGCGGGGTCCACAACCGCTGGAATCCGTCGGGAGTGCCTGGATGAGCGGCTGAGTCCTCCGGCTCTCCCATTGCCCTACCTTCTCCCCCGACTTGTCCGACCTGAGCTGACCTCTAGCTCAACCAGATTCTGACAAGTCGGCAATTCAGACTTGACGGCGCGCCGCGATGTCGCCTGTGATCTCGCTGATTGCCGCGTCGATGGGAATCCCGTTTTTCTGCCGTCGGTCACGGTAGCGGAACGATACGGCGTTGACGGCAGCATCTTCGCCGCCGGCGATCATGATGTACGGGACCTTGACCCGCTCTGCATTGCGGATCTTTTTCTGCATCCGGTCGTCGGAGGTGTCCACTTCGACTCGGACGCCTTCAGCGATGAGCCGCTCGGCCACCCTCAGGAGGTAATCGTTGTGCTCACTCGCCACCGGGATGGCGATGACCTGAACCGGTGCGAGCCATGGTGGGAAGGCGCCGGCGTAGTGCTCAACCAGCACACCGATGAACCGCTCCACCGAACCGAACAAAGCGCGGTGGATCATCACAGGACGCTGGCGGCTGCCGTCCGCGGCAGTGATCTCGAGGTCGAACCGGTCCGGCAACATCAGGTCGACTTGGATGGTCGACATCTGCCAGCTACGACCAATTGCGTCGCGGGCCTGAACCGAGATCTTCGGTGCGTAGAAGGCGGCGCCCCCCGGATCCAGGACCAGGTCCAGCCCTGAGGCCGCCGCGGCCTGCTGCAACGCCTCAGTCGCCCTGTCCCAATCCTCGTCGGAGCCGATCGACTTCTCCGGATCGCGAGTGGACAGCTCGAGGTAGAAGTCGGTCAACCCGTAGTCGGTGAGCAGGTCGAGCACAAACTGCAGCAGTGAGATCAGCTCAGCTTGCATCTGGTCAACGGTGCAATAGATGTGGGCGTCGTCCTGGGTCATGCCCCTGACTCGCGTCAGGCCATGCACCACGCCGGACAACTCATACCGGTAGACGCTGCCGAACTCGAACAGTCGCAGCGGCAGCTCCCGATACGACCGTCCCCTTGACCTGAAGATCAGGCAGTGCATCGGGCAGTTCATCGGCTTCAGGTAGTAGTCCTGACCCAGCCGCTTCAGGGTGCCATCAGCGTGCCGCTCCTCGTCGACATGCATCGGCGGATACATCAAGTCGGCGTAGAAGCCGAGGTGTCCGGAGATGTTGAAGAGCTCGGCTTTGCTGATGTGGGGCGTGTTGACGAACTCGTAGCCGGCTTCGATGTGGCGCCGGCGCGAGTAGTCCTCCATGATCTTGCGCAACAGCCCACCCTTCGGGTGGAAGACTGCAAGGCCGGAGCCAATCTCGTCAGGGAAGGAAAACAGATCGAGCTCGGCGCCGAGCTTGCGGTGATCCCGTTTGGCGGCTTCTTCGAGTCGGGTCTGGTGTGCCTTCAGTGCCTCGCGGCTCGGCCAGGCGGTGCCGTAGAGACGCTGCAGCTGGGCCTTGTGCTGGTCGCCGCGCCAGTACGCGGCGGAGTTCCTCGTCAAGGCGAAGGCCGGAATGTAGCCCGTGTTGGGTACGTGCGGGCCACGGCACAAGTCCTTCCAGGCGACAGTGTCGTCGCGGCGGAGGTTGTCGTAGATGGTGAGCTCGCCGGCACTCACCTCTACGCCAGCCGCGTCACCTGACCCGTCGGGCTGCACGTTGGCTTCGGCGCTGGCCAGAGCTCGGTCGGCGATCAGCTCAAGCTTGTAGGGCTCCGAGGCGAGCTCGGCCCTCGCCTGCTCATCCGAGACCGGTCGGCGACGGAAGCGCTGCCGCTCCTTGATGATCTTGGTCATCACCTTTTCCAGCTCGCGAAGATCATCAGGGGTGAACGGTGATGGCACGTCGAAGTCGTAGTAGAAGCCGTCGGTGATGGGCGGGCCTATCCCGAGCTTGGCCTCGGTGTGCAATGACTGCACGGCCTGAGCGGCGACGTGGGCAGTGGAATGCCGCAGGATATTGAGTCCGTCTGGGCTGTCGATCGTGACAGGCTCGACAACCGCTCCTGTGGGCAACGTGCGATGCAGGTCCCACAACTCGCCGTTGACCCGGGCGGCGACGACGGTGCGGTCATGACCGAAGAGATCGAGTCCTGTAGTGGTCGTATCCGTCACCCGCTGTTGGCTGACGCCACCTGCTGCGATGGTGATGGACATGGTGGACACGATCGGTTCCCTTCCTGTGCGCTGGCTCGACCCGAGACCCCGGGTAAGCCTAGACCTGGCAACCTCAAGGCTTCGATGAGTTTGTCCGATGGGTCGGGATAGTCACGCGGATTTGCACTGTGACCCACACGCAGCCTTGAGATATGGTGGGCGTCGCTCAAGCGGGCGATTGGCGCAGTGGTAGCGCGCTTCGTTCACACCGAAGAGGTCACTGGTTCGAACCCAGTATCGCCCACCCAAGTCAGCGGCCATTTCGCTCCTCCACGAATCGCCGATCCGGCCCCACTGCCTGACTATCTGCCTGACTACGCTGACCCGGAACCCGGAGCGAACAGGCGATCCATGACGGTCGCACCCGTCTGGATGACAGGTCGCAGCTGGTGCCTGTAGACCAGTTCGGTGACGGTGGTACCGCTGTGGCCGACG
>DATEWO010000333.1:0-3048 GCA_035257925.1 Propionibacteriaceae bacterium
CGGATCCACAACTTGTCCATCTCCCTCGACGGCTTCGCCACCGGCGAGCCGCAGTCCGCCGATGCACCGTTCGGCCATGCCGGCGAGCGTCTGCACGAGTGGATGTTCGGTACCAGGTTCTGGGACGCGAACGGAACCGCCGGAGTCGACGACGCCTTCGCTGAGCGCCACAGTTACGGCATCGGCGCCGAGATCATGGGCGCCAACAAGTTCGGCCCGCCCGGCTGGCAGGACGACCCGGACTGGAAGGGCTGGTGGGGCCCGAACCCGCCGTTCCACACACCAACGTTCGTGCTCACCCATCGCCCGCGGCCCTCGATCGAGATGGGGGGCGGCACCACGTTCCACTTCCTCGACGCCGCCCCGGCCGAGGCGCTCGAGACCGCCCGCGAAGCAGCCGATGGCCAGGACGTCCGGATGGGCGGCGGCCCCACCGTCGTACGCGACTTCCTCGCCGCCAGGCTCGTCGACCACATGCATCTCGTCCAGGTCCCGATCGTGCTCGGCCGCGGCGTCCGCATCTGGGACGGCCTGGAGGCCCTCGAGGATGCCTACGACGTGGAGGCGGTCTCCTCCCCCAGCGGCGTCACACACCTCACATTCACGCGGAAGGTCGTCTCCTGAATGTCGACACCGAACCGTAGCGTGACGCACCAGGCGCGGCTGGCTAGGGATGATAGGGGGAGCCGCCTATCGGAATCGAACCGATGACCTACGCATTACGAGCGTGTCGGAGTGCGAGATGGTGGTCGATGGTCAGAGCGGTCCAGTGCTGGAACCTGCTTCGGAGTCGACGGCTAGCGAGGGCTAGCGGCAACCGGCGTCGGGAGTACGGGGGCACGTCGGGGGCATGGGACCACAGCCTCGGCCGCGCCCGCTGCGAGGACGGACATCGTACCGTCGGCCTTTTGAGGGCTAACTACGGAGGAACGTGCGCACCTCGTTCACGAAGGTGGCGAAGGCCGGTTCGTCTGCTTGCAGGATGTGGTTGGAGCTGTCCAGGGCGACAAGTCGGCTGCCGGGCATCAACGCGTGAAGATCTTCGGCTTCGGTGAAGGAGAACGCCTGGTCTCCGCAACTGTGAAGAATCAGAGTCGGTAGGTCAAGGCTGCGGGCTGCCTCGCTGGCGTCGAGGTGGCCGAAGGCGCCCCAGAGCCGGTATGCGTTCTCCGCCGAGGTGGAGCGGCGCTGGAGCTCGTCGAACGCCCGCCACATGTCCAGCGGCCCGTCCGGGAGGAACTTCGCGTCATAGACCTGCCTGAACCCCGGCTGGTCGGATCCCCAGGACACTCGGATCAGCTCACCCAGCGCGGCCATCGAGCGTCGTTCGGTCGGGTTTGCTCTTGCCCAGGTGCTCCGCGTACAGGTCCCGTAGACCACGAGATGGCTCACTCGCTCCGGATGCCGGGCAGCGTAGGTGACGGCGATCGGACCGCCCTGTGAGATGCCGAGCAGGGGAAACCGGTCCAGGCCCAAGGTGTCGGTCACCGTCTCGAGGTCGTTAACCCACGCATCCAGAGTGAACGATGAGACGTCCACGGCCCAGTCAGACAGGCCGCAGCCGCGTTCGTCGTACCGGACGAGTAGCCGCCCTTCTGACAGCGCGCGCCACCAGTGCGACCAGACTGGGCTCGCCCAGTCGTAGTCCAAATGCGTCATCCAGTTGGAGGCCTTGACCAGCGGCGGCCCCGCCCCACTAGTGGCGTAGGCAAGTCGGACGCCATCCGACGTGTGGCAGAAGTGCACCATCTGCCGGGCCAGTCCGGCGTGCCGGGGCGCTGGAGGCCGCGTTGGCCTCGGCGCGTGTACGGGAGTGTCGAGGGCTTTGATGCGCAGGTCGTAGGCCTCCGGGCTCGGCCCGATACCCATCTCATCCCGAAGGACCTGCTCGAGTACGTCAAGCTGCCGGAGGGCCCCAGAACGGTCCCCCACAGCTAACAGGTTCTGAGCCACCCCGAGGTGTGCCTCCTCGTCGGTCGAGTCGACCGTCAGCAGCTCCGCCCAGCGCCCGGCCCGGCGAAGCAGCTCGCGATGCAACATGGCGGCGCGCTGGCGAGGCTGGATTGTCCAGGAGGCATACAGATCATCCGGCAGCAGATCGCCCGTCCAGGCATCAAGTGCTGCGTCAACAGCCCGCGGCTCTCCACTGGCCAGAGCGGACGCAGCGGAAGACTCGAACGCATCTACGTCCACGGTCACTGTCCGTGCTCCGAACAAAGTGACGATCTCGTTGCCCAGGCTCACACAGTCGGCCGCGCCGGTGGCCCGGCGCGCATAGTGAGCGGCCTTGTACAACTGGTTCGCCGCGTTGTGCAATGAAAGGTGCGGCCACAGATGGTCCATGACCTGCTCGCGATGCATCCGACGGTGCGGAGTCAGCGCGAGAATCTTCACCACCGCAGCGGCACTGCGATGCTGAAAGTCGCCCTGATCGACGATCCGTCCGTCGACCTCCACGCTGAACGCGCCCATCAGGCGCACCAGCACCGACATGTGCGCACAGTAACGCAGCCCGGCGAGGCGCCACATAGGCGCTGACGCCAACGGCCGTACAGTCCCGCACATGGCATGCCGCTTGGAGAAGCCTATCTTCGACCGCTTTCCGCATACCGGTCGAGGCGTAGCGCTGCTGACGAGGGGTGAGGTTGAGCGGACGACGGGAATCGAACCCGCATTCTCAGCTTGGGAAGACATCCGAGCGGGGTCGTCCGAGCCTCGTCGAGCGCGAGCGCAAGGCCGATCATGACCGTTCTTGACCCTTGCCGACTCTGCCGTGGGGCCCGTGTGGGGCCCGGACTGGGTTTGACGCCCCACGAGCTGAGGCACACCGCCGCGAGCCTGACCGTGTCGGCGGGCGCCAACGTCAAGAGCGTTCAGCGGATGCTGGGCCACGCGTCGGCAGCAATGACCCTCGACGTGTACGCGGGCTATTCGACCACGACCCAGAAGATGCCAGCGATGAGCCAGAACCACCAGAGGTTCGGCGCCTGGCGGAACGGATTTCGTACGGCTGGGCCAGCTGAGGTTTCGATGCCTGAATTATCGCCC
>DATEWO010000334.1:0-10093 GCA_035257925.1 Propionibacteriaceae bacterium
CCACGGCAGCATGCAGCGGTGGCGATGCCGCGACTTCCAGCCCCGCCCAAGCAACGACATCACCGGCCCCGACAAGACCGGCGACTTCCCAGTCGACTCCCCGGCCGACGAAGGACACGCCAGCACCCAAGCTCGACGCGAAGCAGCAGGCGAGGCTGAACCAGCAGCTGATCGCTGCGGCCTGGGACAACGACCTGCCCCGCGCCCGGTCCCTGATCGCACGAGGCGCCGACGTGAACGCCAAGGACAACACACTTCAGAGCGCCTACCTCATCTCGACGAGCGAGGGTCACCTGGAGTTGCTGAAGCTGACGCTGGAGCACGGCGCAGACGTGGACTCCAAAGACTCCTTCAACGGCACTGGGCTGATCCGGGCCGCCGACCGCGGCCACGCCGACATCGCTGGCCGGCTGGTCCGGGCCGGCGTCGAGGTCGACCACATCAACAACCTGGGCTGGACCGCCTTGCACGAGGCGATCATTCTGGGCGATGGTTCTGACCGCTACGTTGACACTGTGCGGGTCCTGGTCGCCGCTGGCGCCGACCTACGACTGCGGTCGCAACGTGACCAGACCACACCGATCCAGCACGCTAGGTCCAGGGGCCACAACCAGATCGAACAGGAGCTGCGGGCTGCGCTGGAGGCGGACAAGCCGGCGAAGCGGCCGGCCAACCGACTCTTGCTCGCTGCCGCGGAGCGCGGGGACGCAACCGCTGCGGCGCTGGCCATTCGCGCCGGAGCGAGTCTTGAGGCGCGCGACGAGCAGGGCCGCACACCACTGTCGCTAGCCGTCACCAAGGACCGGCCCGCGGTCGCCCGCTTGCTGGTCTATCTGGGCGCCGGCTAGTGCGCGACTCCGCTTCCGGCAGCCAGAGCCTGCTGCAACGACATGGCTGGATGACCGGTCACCGTGGGAATGTCATGGGTGACCGTGGCCAGCTCGCCGGCCGCAATGGCGGTGTACGTGCTGACCCACGCGTCGACCTGCCACGGCGGCGCGCTGTACACCGCGCGTGACGCGTAAGCCTCCTCGATGGTCTCGGGAACATAGGAGACGGCCCTGCCGAGATGATCACTGAGGATGCCGGCGATCTCGCTTAAGGTGAGCGCCTCTGGTCCAGTGAGGTTCAGCGTCTGCCCGTCGTACCCGCCATCGCTGGTCAGCACGGCAATGGCAACTTCAGCAATGTCCGCCTGTGCCACGACAGCCACCCGCCCGTCACCGGCTGGTCCGCGAATCTTCCCATCGGTGCCGACGAAGAATGGCGTGAAGTCGGCGTAGATGTTGTCGCGCAAGATCGTGTGGGCAACACCGACCGAGCGCAGATGTTCCTCGGTCGCCCAGTGGTCGCGGGCCAGGGTGAAGGTTGCCGTTGGGGAAGCGCCGAAAAAGGACACATACACGATTCGCTCCACCCCAGCCGCAACCGCCGCGTCGATAAAGGTGAGGTGTTGCTGCACCCGGTCCGGTGTCTCGGCAGCGGAGACCATGAAGACAGATTGGGCGCCACTGAGTGCCGTTCGAGCGGCCGCGCCATCACCGTAGTCGCAGGCAGCGATGTGGGTGCCAGGCAGGGATGGGGCCTTCGCCGGATCACGCACTACGAGGCGGTGGTCCACGCCGAGCTCTGAAAGGCCAGTGGCGACCCGCGAGCCGAGACGACCGGTCGATCCCGTTACAGCGATCGGGGTTTGGGCAGCGATCATGACAATACCGACTTCACGGGCAGGCTCTAGCGCCCTTCTTCCCAGCTCAACGGGCCATCTGTCCCGGCGGCGTATTCATCCATCGCAACCTTGCCCGACCGCCATGCCTGCAGCACCGGATCTACGACGCGCCAGCATTCCTCGGCAGTGTCTCCGCGCACCGCGAGCATGGGGTCACCATCCAGCACGCCCGCCAACACTTCCCCGTACGCCGGCAACCGTCCCGGATTCATGTCGGTATCCAGCGACACTCGGTCCAATTGCAACGGATCACCCGGACCGTTGACGTTCATTTCCAGCGCCATCCGATCCGGGCCCATGCTGAGCCGCAATCGGTCTGGCAATGCCTGCCCGCTCATTCCCGTGGGTAGATGGGGCAGCGGTTTGAAAGTGACCAGCACTTCCTTGCGTCGCTCGCGCAGCGCCTTGCCCGACCGCAGCCGGAACGGCACACCGGCCCAACGCCAGTTGTCGATCTCGACCACGAGCTCTGCGAGCGTCTCAGTGTTCCGCGCCGGATCGACCCCCGGCTCAGCGGTGTAGTCGGGCACCTCGCGCCCATCAATCGAGCCATGGGTGTAGCGGGCCTGGCGTCCGGCTCCAACTGGGTCGTCGTTCCACGGCCGGCAGGCTCGCAGCACCTTCGCCTTCGCGTCCCGCAGGTCCACAGCGTCTGCTCTGGCGATCGGGTCCATCGCCACCAGCGCCAGCACCTGCAGCAGGTGGCTTTGAATCATGTCCATCAGCGCGCCGGCTTGGTCGTAATAGCGCGCCCGGTTCTCCAGAGTGAGTTGCTCGTCGAAGGTTACGTCTACGCGTTCGATGTGCTCATTGCTCCATACCGGTTCGAATAGCCGGTTCGCGAAGCGCACACCAAGCAAGTTCAGTACCGTCGAGCGCCCCAGGAAGTGATCGATCCGATGCACTTGGTCCTCCGGGACCAGTTCGGCGAGCAACTGGTTCAGGCTGGCGGCGCTCTGCTGATCAAGTCCGAAGGGCTTCTCCAGCACCAGATTTGTGCCTTTCGGCAGCGACACCTGCTGCAATGCCTTGCAGGAAGCGACAGTCACCGATGGAGGCAGCGCAAAATACAGGGCGGGGGCAGGCGGGCATGAGTCGACGAGCGATTGCAGATCTTTCGGGCTGGTCACATCGGCCTGGGCATACCGCGTCGTCGCCAGCACGCTCTGCAGCGCCTCATCGGAAACTTTTCCATCCGCGAAAGAGGTACGTACCCGCTGCTGCCAGGCGTCGGCGTTCCAGTCCTCAGAACCCGCGCCCACGAGTACAACCCCACGACGCGTCTCTTCATGGTCGAGTAACTGCCCGAGGGCCGGCAGGAGCAGTCGTCCGGATAGATCCCCGCTGGCGCCCAGCAGCAGCAGGCCTCCGATCGAACCAGTCATGGTGCCCTCCTCAGGTCCGCTCGACGCCGCGGCGGCTCAACCATATCTATGCCGCGGCGTACCCGATCAGCGCTTTCGGCAAACCGAGCGGCCAGAAGGCGACTTGTCAGCGTCTCAGCTGGCTAGGAACCTCTGAGACGCTGACAAGTTGGAGTCATTCAGCCCTTGGCGAGCAGGGCATCGAGCTTCTCATAGCCTTCGTAGACCCCGACTTCCATGCCGCTCGCCATGATCGCATCGCGGCCCTCGAGGTTCTCCACTACCGACAGGCCGATCGTTCGGGTCCGGCCGTCTCCGAGGTCTTCGAATGTCATCGTCTCCAGGCTGACGCCATCGGGCATGCCCTCCCAGGTGAAGGTCTGGACCAGCCGCTCGTTTGGTCGCACCTCATGGAACGACCCGTAGAAAGCGGCCACCTCTTCGCCGTCCTGCAGCGCTGCATAGCGATAGTTACCGCCGGTGCGAGCGTTCCATTGGTCGATCCTCATCTCAGTGCTCTTCGGGCCCAGCCACTGCGCGACAAGCTCTGGGTCAACCCACGCGCGGAAGACCTTGTCCGGCGGCGCATCGAAGTCTCGAATGATGCGGATTGTGGGCAGGTTAGGGTCAGCCTCGATCGTGGTCTCGCGCTTCGCGGCTTTCTCAGTGGCATTCGTGCTCATGCTGCTCCTCCTTTGTTGATGGTGGTTTTGTTTTCGTGATCCATGGCGGCAAGAACGGCGTCGAGTCGGCGGTATCGCTCCTCAGCTTGCCTGCGATATCGCTCGATCCACGCGGTCATCAGGTCAAATACCTCTGCCTCGAGGTGTCGCGGGCGGCGCTGCGCATCCTGACTGCGGCTCACTAACCCAGCGTCTTCCAACACTTTGAGGTGCTTGGACACAGCCTGAATCGAAACGTCGTACGGGGCTGCCAGCTGCCCGACTGTGGCATCCCCGACAGCTAGCCGTGCAACGATGTCACGCCGGGTCGGATCGGCCAACGCGGCGAAGACTCGGGAAAGTCGATCCTCGCTCATGGTGACCTCCTTGGCGGCTTATTCAACCGATCGGTTGACTCCAACCTAGGGCAGACCTCTATCTGTTGTCAACCATCTGGTTGAATAGACAGGTGCCCGCGTGACCTCACGTTGTGCACCGTCGAAACCGTCCATTGATGATCAACTTGCGACCGCCGCCGAGGCCGACCGATTGCTTGATGTTGCGTACCGGACGGTGGATTCGGCCGTCGGCACGCTGCTGCTGGTGGCGACCGACCAAGGCCTGGTCCGGATCGCGTACGACCGCGAGGACCATGATCATGTATTGCAGGGGACTCTCCGCCCGGATCAGCCCACGCATCTTGCGAGCTCCGCGCCGACTCGATCGGGTCACTCGACAACTCGCGGAGAACTTCGCCGGCAAACGTCGAGATTTCGTGCTGCCGTTGGATTTCCGGGTGGCCCACGGGTTCCGGCGCGCAGTGCTCGGGCACCTGGTATTGATCAACTATGGGCATACCGAGACCGCCGTGCCACCGGGTGCTGCGCAGCGACGGGAAGCTCGGCGGCTACAGCGGTGCGCTGGAGGCCAAGGCGGCTCTGCTCTCGCTCGAGTCCGGCGGAACAATCGACCGAAATACATTGTCACGCTAAGCACCTGGCTCCCGCGCGCTACCGGCGCTAGGGTCTGATCGAAGCACTGGAGTGAGGCGATGGCGGAGAATCAGGCAGCACGCCGGATCCTGGTCGGAGTGACCTATGGCCAGCCGGACGTTGTGCTGCGCCATGCCGCTCGCTTCGCGCGTACTTTTGACGCTGCGCTCGTCTGTGCGCACGTCGACCCAGGGCGATATGTGGTGGAGGAGCTGCCAGACGGGTCCGTCGCCTCGCTTCCGCTCGATCCGGACCTCCCTGAACTCAAGGACACAGACTTCGATCAAGGGCTGGTGGCCCAGGTCCGCGCAGCGGTCGCCGACGAGTCCATCGAACTGTCGTTCCGGGAGCTGGCAGGCGACGTGGCGTATGCGCTCACCCGGCTGGCCGACATCCTCGATGTCGAGATGATCATCGTCGGCAGCCGCCGCGGTGGCGTACGGGCCGGCCTCAGGCAGTTCCTCACTGGATCCGTCGCCGCCCACCTGGCCCATCGTCAGCCTCGGCCGGTGGTGGTCATTCCGCTAGCTCCGGTCGCCGAAGGCAAACCGCTGCCCTGGGAGGAGTAAAACAAGTGCGGCATGCGTGCCTGCACCATCCTGCTCCGCCGGACACAACGATCTGAAACACAGTTTTCGCCAACGACCCAGCGCCTGGCGTAAGTGGCTTTAGTGTTTACGTCGGCAACGTGCCGGGTACCTCGAAGGCTGGAGAGGAGGTCCTGCCCATGAACCGGGGAATTATCGGAACCATTATCGGTATCCTCGTCATCATCATCTTGGTGATAGTGATTCTTCAGCTCACCTGATAGAACCCCGGGCCGGCGAGGCGTGCAACTGGTTGCCCCGCTCGGGCCCGCCTTCCCAACACTCGCAACACACCCCGGCGTCGGGACGGACAGCTAAGCCTGTGCCTCCCGGCGCTCGGGGTGTTGTGCGGCTAGGTACTGGTAGGTCGAGGTCAGATCCTGGCTGCTGAGGCCCGCTCGATCCAGCAGCTGAAAGAGTTCCTGAACATTTGCCAGCAGTCGCGCTGAAGTACCGGTTCGCCAGGCTTGTTGAGCCGCCACCTCGAGCGGCGCCAGTGCAGCGCTCGCAGGGAGATCGGCTTGGAAGTCTCGATTGAGCAGTTTGGCTCGGGCCACTCCAAGCACCCGGCTTCCTGCCAGCGAGAGCTCCCAACTGTGCAGTACACAGGAAAGGTCAAGGCCGGCGCGTTCGGCGATGACGGCCGCCTCGCTAAGCGCCATAGCAGTAGCCGCGATGACGTATTGCTCACAGGCATTGGCAATCTGGGCGCTGCCCACACCGCCGACCCGGATGCAGGTTCCGAGCACTTCCAGTACCGGCAGCGCCTCCCGGTAGAGACCCGGCGAGGCGCCGACCGCAATGGACAGATTGCCACCGGCGGCGGCTACCTGGGTTCCGCTCAGCGGTGCGTCGACCAATCGGAGGAGGCCGGCGGTCTTGTCGACCAATTCGCTGGCGAGATTCCGGAGGTCATCGGGAGTGCAGATCGCTCCCATGACGAGGATCGTGGGACTGTGGACTCCAGCCTGCAGCCCGCTTGAACCGCTGAGATCGTCCTCCAGATCCTCCAGTTGCTGCAGCAGCACGAGGACGTATTCGCTGCGGGCAGCGAGATCGGCTGGACTTGCAGCCGTTTTGGCCCCCAGCCGCTGGAGCTGAGCGAGCAGGTCAGGGTCCCGGCCGTACGTGGAGATGTGCGTCGCCGCCGGCAGCGCGCGCAACAGCCGTTGCAAGACCGGCTCGGTCAGGAATCCGTGCCCAAGCACCCCGACTGAGCGCGGATAGACTCGCTCGCGCGCTCTCCCCGTCGGCACCTTGTCACTCTAGCCGCCGCGATTCAGCACCACCTGCACAAGCCGGCGCAACTCCGGCGTGAGGTCCTGCTCGGGCACTGTGAAGCGCCAGTCGCCATATTCGACGGTGTAGACGAACCGATCAGGAGCCGGACGGGTGGCGGTAATTGGCTGTAGGCCAACGTGCATCAGCAGACGCCGAACCTCCGGCCCTTCCGGATCGGAGTCGAGATCCAATTGCCGGACTTTGGTGGTGCCGGTGAAGCCACCGCTGCGGCGTACGGCGACGGTGGCGGGCTGTTCGGTGGAGCCGGTTGGCTCGTCTGAACCCGCTGGGGGACTTACGACTACGGCCTGATCGGCGGCGAGATCAATACCCGCAGCGAGCAGACCGACGTCGATCCATGCAGCCTGGATCTTCTCTGCAACCGACGGGTCGTTCATGAAAAGACGACGGGCAGAAGTGACGGTGGCCTGCGCGAAGGACTCAAAACTGGCCTGCGCACTTAGCTGGCCATTGACCAGCGTGTCGTACCAAACCTGGCCGGCCTTCTCCCAGCTGTAGCCGCCAATGTCCAGTGCGGCCAGGGTAAAGGCACGATTGGGAATTCCTGAGTTGATATGGACGCCGCCGTTGTCGGTGTCGGTTGCGACATAGTCCGACATAGAGCCGACCTGCAAATCCCTACCAATTTGGGGATCGTCGTACGCCGTTCCCGGCTCTCGCATTGACCGGAGCCCTTTGGCATTGATCCCGGGCATGAAGAGGCCCGCCCCAATGAGCCAGTCGGCCTCAGCCGCAGTCTGGCCGAGCACGCGCTGTTTGGCCATCGAGGCGAAAACGTCGCTGATGCTCTCGTTCAACGCACCCGGCTGGTCCTGATAAGCCAATCCGACCGTGAATTGGGTGACACCATGCGTGTACTCGTGCGCCATGACATCCATTGGCTTGGTGAAACGGTCAAAGATCTGGCCATCCCCATCACCAAAGACGAGCTGAGTTCCGTCCCAGAATGCGTTGTCGTAATCACGCCCATAGTGAACGGTGATGGAGACGGTGCTGCCGAGTCCGTCAATGGACTGCCGACCGAACTGGCTGTCGAACATTTCCCAAACTTGGCCGGAGGAGTCAAACGCCTCGTCAACTGCGGGATCGCCGACTGCGGGATCGCCATTGCTCCGGACAACCTCACCGGGCAGCGACTCGGTGTTGTTGGCAGTGTGAACCACCCGCTTCTTGGTGCCAGGCAGGCGCGGAGCTGCCATCTCGCCCGCCGGCGACTCCCGCCGGGCTCGCAGCCGGTCATCGACTTGCAGTGTCTCCCTGCCGGAGTCGGACGCATGACGAGTCCCTGCCCAGAGGGCGACGCGCTGCAGCAGATAGGGCGGAACAAACGTGCAGCACATGACCCCTCCTCAACAATGGCCCCTGACAAGCAAGATGGCACAAAATGTCGCGCATTCTGCCCCCGGCGGTGGTTTGATGAATCCAGTGCAACCGCCTGCGGCATGCTCACAGGCAGGTTACATTCGGTTTTGCCGACCATCGGGGGAGAATTTTGAGCAGAGTTCTTGACGGCATGCCGTCGCACGTTTCAGGCTGACTTTCGGAATGGGTCACTTCGCTCAGGCGCGGATTGCCTGTTCCGTGGGTTCGATTGACGGCGCGCAATCGGTGACGGTCACCATCTCGATGGGGCGATTCCGTGGCCACAGGGGCCAGTGGACCGAAATGTGCGTTGTGAGTCGATGCCCATGGCGTACGCGTTGAGAGTGCGTAGCACCTAACGCGATTTTGGCATGTCCACTTTAGGACATGTCAGCTTCCTGCTGCCATTTTTGCGTGACTTCGTTCATAGCCCCTGCATAGCGTCCTTCTTGACACAGCTCAGGCTTCTCGTTGGGCCAGCCGCACCGGCCGCACGAGACATCAAGAAGGGAACTTCACATGCGCGGACATACGCTCAGCAAGGGACATACGCTCAGCAAGGGACACACGCTGAAGGGGCACACCCTCAAAGGACACACCCTCAAGGGACACACGCTGAAGGGTCACACCCTCAAGGGACACACGCTCTGAGCGACCTTGTGAATCGCGGACATATGCACTGAAGTCGGCGGCGCCCATCAGCGCCGCCGACTTCCTCAATAGGACATTTCTGCGAGGGCCACGGACCTTGTGGTGGTCGAGCTTGCCAAATCGGCTCGCCCAGGAGGGTGATCGGCCTCGTCGTTTCTTCGGGCGAAATCCGGGGCGCTGCGGCTAGTGAAATCGCGTCAAAAGTCCGATAGTGTTTGCATAGCAAAGCGAGCACCCAGATCTTCCGAAAGGAAGCCGGGATACCTGACGTTCCCGGTGGTTAAGTTGCGAGTGAGCGTGGCTTAACCAGCACAGCCCGTGTGGAACTTTTCCCCGAGGTTCCGCCCGGAGTTCCTCCCCCTGGGCGACGCCCGCGGTTCTCTTTGGGACCGCGGGCGTGGCTTTGGGTGCTAGCCCTAGCTGCCGCGCAAACCGTCCGATCGTACGAGAGCCGCGCCTAGCTGAAGACGGGTTGATACTCCCAGCTCATCCATAAGCTCAGAGATCCAGCGTCGGACCGAGCGCACGTTGATGTTCAACGTATTCGCGATCGCCGAGTCGGTGGAGCCAGTCATCAGCATGGAGATCAACATCTGGCGGCGCGGATCGTTCTCGCTGTTCACGGAGGTCATGATCGGGACGGCGGCGTCCCACACTGCTTCGAAGAGCCACTGCAGAGCCTCCACGAGTAGCGCATGCCGCACGATGGACACCCGGAGCTCATGTCCTGGGCCGTAGGAACGCATGGACGGAATGAGCGCGACATGAGAGTCCACCAAGATCAGTTTCATCGGAACAGGCGAGGTGCGGGAAAGCTCACCTTTCTTCGCGAACAGGCCGAGCTCGGTCAGCCGGTCAGGATCGAAGCCGGGGTGGTAGACCACACGCAACGTGACGTTGCGCTCCAACGCCTGCCATTCCGGCTCTACACTCAACGCCTCCTCTGTGACGTTGGGACGTGCTTGCGCGTACGGGGGCTTGTCGAAGGCACAGATCTCGCGGCGCGCAGAGTTCAGCAGCTCGCGGTGAGCGGCGACGATGGACTCGCTTCCCACGAGGATCTTGACGTCGTCGGCCTGAGTCGCCCCTGCCGCCAGCAGATGACTCTCCAGCGACTCGGCCGCCACGCTTGCCAACTCGATCTCAGACAGGCGTTGCGCCTTGAGCTGGTTGACCACATCAAGCAAAGGCAACGCCCGCCAGTGACCGAGTGATGAATCCGTGGCGAGCCCGAGCTTCCTCAGCTCGTCAAGGGTTTCGGCCACCCGCTCCGGCGTTGAGGAGGTCAGGCGCGCCAGTTCTGCCACCGAGGCAGAACGCAAGGGCCCAAGCGCGACATATACAGCCTCCGCTTCGGCACTGATGCCTAGCGGCTGAAGCATTCCTTCCCTCCACCGCAAGGTTTGACAAGGAGCCATCGGCTCGCGGACCGCTGAGGTTCGGT
>DATEWO010000335.1:0-3055 GCA_035257925.1 Propionibacteriaceae bacterium
CCGCCGCCATCACTTCTTGCTGCAGCGGCCCGCACTTCTCCATTCCCTCAGGAATCGGCCCGGTGAACAACGGACGGACCTCGAACACCAGATCCAGCACGCTCTCCCGGGTTGGCGTGCCACGTCGTAGATTCATCGCATCGCTGGCCAGCCTGCTGTATTCGTTGACCCGTTCCCGCCAGGCCGGATCGTTCGTGGTGTGATCGGCACGCATCTCAGCGGCGAGCGCGTCAAGGGCACGTTCCAGCCGAAGCAGTTGTTCCTTGCGGCGATCGACATCCAGGTTGACCGGAACGTCTTCCGGCTCTTCCCGGCCGAACAACTTGCGCAGAAAGCTCACCGGCTCCTCCTTCATAGGTAGGGCTTTACGCCGCGCTGCTTTCACAGGCCTCAGCCACACTGACTTAGACCCTCTTCACCTTATGTATCTCATGGTCGTAGTCGTAGCTGCTGTGGATGCTGTGGAGAACGTGTCTTTCACCCAGTCAGAAACGATTTGGTGGTGCGAGTATTGCTGTGCAGAACAGGAAATCACACGGGGAGGATCTTGGGATGGGTTACCTGATGATCGCGCTTGTCCCCTGATCATCCTCAAGCCGTCCAGCCCAAGATCACCGTTTTCCACAGTGTTTTCCCCACTTGTGTGGATCTACATCAATTGGCGCGAACGGCGTACTGTCCGGCTGAAGATCGTTCGGGCGCTTGTGATCAAAGACGACCCCTTCAGGGCGAGACCGGAGGGACGACTCCGCGCCCTGTGATCAGAAACGGCCTGAGCCAGTTCAGCGGCCGGAGGCCTGCTGCTTGATCCGGTTGGTCAATTCCGTTACCTGGTTGAACACGCTGCGGCGTTCGGCCATCAGCGTCCGGATCTTCCGATCAGCATGCATCACCGTCGTATGATCTCGGCCGCCGAACTGCTGCCCGATCTTGGGCAACGACAAATCGGTGAGCTCACGGCACAGATACATCGCGATCTGACGTGCGGTCACCAGTACGTGGGTCCGACTTTGGCCACACAGATCATCAATGGTGATGTCGAAGTACGACGCGGTCTGGGCCATGATCATCCCGGTAGTGATCTGTGCCTCGCCGCCCTCCGGAATGAGGTCCTTCAGCACGATCTCGGCCAGCGACAAGTCCACTTGCTGGCGATTGAGGCTGGCAAAGGCGGTCACCCGGATGAGCGCACCCTCCAACTCGCGGATGTTGGTCTGGATTCGGCTTGCGATGAACTCCAACACTTCCGGCCCTGCCACCAGACGCTCCTGCGCAGCCTTCTTCCGCAAGATCGCGATCCGGGTCTCCAGGTCTGGGGGCTGTACGTCAGTGATCAGTCCCCAGCCGAACCGGCTGCGTAGCCGCGGTTCCAGGTTTTCCAGCAGCTTCGGCGGGCGGTCGGAGGTCATCACGATCTGCTTCTGCGCGTTGTGCAGCGTGTTGAAGGTATGGAAGAACTCTTCCTGAGTCTGTTCCTTGCCCTCCAAGAACTGGATGTCGTCAATCAGCAGCACGTCGACGTCGCGATACCGCCGCCGGAAGTCGGCACCCTTGTTCTGGCTGATCGCGTTGATGAAGTCGTTGGTCAGTTCCTCAGTGGAGACATAGCGAACCCGAACGCGGTCGAAGTAGTTGCGGACGTAGTGGCCCAGCGCGTGCAGCAGGTGGGTCTTGCCCAGCCCGGAGTCACCGTAGATCGTCAGCGGGTTGTACGACTTGCCAGGATTCTCGGCCACCGCGATCGCCGCGGCATGAGCGAAGCGGTTCGATCCGCCGATGACGAAGGTCTCGAAGGTGTACTTGGGATTGAGCCGGGAGTCGCTCTCGCGACGCGACCGAAATCCCTCCATTTCCCGGTACGGGTCCCGATTGCGGTATCCAGATTCGATCTCAGAGCTCTCCGGCCGAGGTGCTGGGGCCTGCGTACCGCCTTCATCTAAGAGGGCGCGCCGCGCGGCGTACTCCTCGGCGCTGGGAAAGCCTTCGGCCGGGAAGTCCGGTGCAGCGTAGGTGTCCCCGCCGTAGTTCTCGCGAGGCTGATCACTGGGATTGGCACCTGGGTCTGCTTGCCCGAGCCCTCCGTCGTAGGCCGACTCCTCTATCAGCGACTCCTCGTCTGGTTTCAGCGACTCGTCAACGATGACGGCCAGCTGAATGTTGCGGCCGAAGTATCCGGAGAGCAAACGCTCGATGTCAGGACGGAAACGGTTTTCCAGCTGGTTGCGGGTGAAGGTGTTCGGCACCGCAACCATCAGCATGTCGTGGTGTAGCGCCACCGGTTGACCGGTGTTGAGCCAGCGCCGTAAGCCTGGCGAGGAGGAGGAATAGAGATGGTCCCAGGCCAGACTTGTCGATTCGGCGGCGCTCTCAGAAGGTTCGGTCACACGACCTCCGTGCCTGGGGGAACTCTCGCTTCCACACAGATATCCACAGAGTGTGCACAAAAGCACCTACGACCGGTCGCGCGTACCACTGTCCCCCCAACTGAGGCTAACGAGCACACGTTGCCGACTGCGGCAGCTACCTGAAACTGCGTGGCGAACGGCGACGCTAGCAATCGCTGAGTCGCGATGCAAGCGAGCCGGAGATATTCGCCATGGTGGTCGGCGTGTCGACTGGACATCGGCGACCACTATTCCTCAATCCCCCCGAGTTCGCGTCGGTTTGACCGGTTTGGCGGTGCCCCGTACCGTTAGAAGGTCGCTTACGGCGACCGCTGCCACCTGCCCGCTCCACCTGCGATGCGTGCCGCGTGAGCACCGTACTGATTGTCGAGCACTCCGAAGATGGTGGGAGTTTTCCCGTGAGCAAGCGCACATTCCAGCCGAGTAATCGGCGTCGCAGCCGTACCCATGGCTTTCGTCTGCGGATGCGGACCCGCGCCGGCCGTGCCATCATTTCTGCCCGGCGCCGCAAGGGCCGCAGCCGTCTGTCCGCCTGACATTCGTGCCTGAGCGACTACGGTGTTGCCGCGACGACTGAGGATGCATAACTCGAAGGACTTCCAGCGGACGACGAGGCGAGGGATTCGAGTGAGTCGACCGACGCTGGTTGT
>DATEWO010000336.1:0-4691 GCA_035257925.1 Propionibacteriaceae bacterium
GCCGCCGCAGGCGAATACCTCAGCGCAGCCGCCGAGCGGCGCCAGCTATCAACAACCGCCGCGGGCCAACCAAGATCCGTCCGGTACTGACCTGCGCAACGACACCTGACCGTATTCCCTGAGCTGCCGTGTCTTTGACGATCAAGGGCCGGCCGATCCACTTCAGCTTGAAGTGGCTCAAGCCGCCGCCTGCACCACCAGACGGCACAATGACCCTGTTCGAGCACTTGCGCGAACTGCGGTACCGGCTGATCGTCGCGGTGCTCGCGATCATGGTCGGGATGATCGTTGCATGGTTCTTCCGCGACCCACTGATGGACATCTTGCAGCGGCCGTACTTCGAGGCCATCGATGACCTGAAGGTCAAGAACCCGGATGCCGATACGTCCTTGGTCAACATCAATCTGACCTCGCCGCTCACCTTGGCCTTGAAAGTCTCCGCGCTCGCCGGCGCCCTCCTCACCGCACCCATCTGGCTGTACCAGCTCTGGGCGTTCATCGTCCCTGGCCTACTGGCCAAGGAGAAGAAGTGGGCGTTGATCTTCATCGGTGTCGCAACTCCGATGTTCATCGGCGGCGTGGTTGTCGGCTATGTCGTCTTGCCGAAGGCCATTACCGTGTTGCTCAGTTTCACTCAGAGCGGAGTGACCAACCTCCAAGACATCAATGCCTA
Organism: Propionibacteriaceae bacterium; assembly: GCA_035257925.1. GTDB lineage: Bacteria > Actinomycetota > Actinomycetes > Propionibacteriales > Propionibacteriaceae > Microlunatus. Next base: position 674 of record DATEWO010000336.1, read on the forward strand.
TCTTTCCTTCCTGCTGCGCCTCATGCTGGTCTTCGGGATCGCCTTCTTGATCCCTCTCATTGTCTTGATCTTGAACATTGTGGGAGTAGTCAAGGCCAAGACACTGGCCAAATACCGCACCCTGGTGATCTTCGGCACCTTCGTCTTCGGTGCCGTAGCGACTCCCTCTACTGATCCGTTCTCTATGCTCGCCCTTGCCGCGCCAATGACCCTGCTGTTCCTCGCGGCTGAGGCCATCGCGCACATCCTGGACCGCCGCAAGGCCCGGCGCGCCGCCCTGGCTGGCGACGACCTGCTGATCCGCGGCAGTGTCGAAAAAGACAAGACTCTGCGCGAACTCTCCGAGGGCAGTGACGACATCGAGTTCGACCCCCCAGGGTGAGTCGCCAGATCAGGTTGGTGGTCAACCCAGCCGCCGGGAAGGGCCGTGCTCTAGAGCTGCTTCCTCAGGTTTCCGGAACGCTGCGTAATGGGGGCGCGAATCTAGAAATCCTGTTGAGCCGGAATTTCGCCGAGGCGCAGTCGATGACCCGCCGTGCGATCCAAGACGACGCGGACGTGCTCGCCGTCATGGGCGGCGACGGGATGATGCATCTGGGTGTCAACACCGTGGCAGCAGCGCACCTGTCGGGCGGTAGCCGGACAACTCTGGGGCTGATTCCAGCCGGAACAGGCAATGACCTGTGCCGCGGTATTGGTCTTGATCCGCACGATGCCGTCGCGGCGGCAGCCGTCATCGCCGCCGGCTACAGCCGTTCCATTGACCTCGCTCGGGTGGGCGACATATTTGTAGGAGCGGTGCTCGCGACTGGGTTCGATGCCCTGGTGAATCGCCGAGCAAACCAGATGCCGTGGCCCAGAGGCTCGACTCGATATGCCTTGGCAACCATGGCCGAGCTGCGGGTGTTCACCCCGTTGCGGTACCGGTTGACCCTCGATGGCCAGGTACGCGAGCAGCTGGCGATGCTGGTGGCCATCGGCAACACCAGCTCCTACGGCGGTGGGATGCTGATCTGTCCGAAGGCCGATCCCTACGACGGCCTGCTCGATGTCACGATCATCCATCCCGTTGGGCGGGTTAAGTTGTTGAGACTCTTCCCTGAGATGTACTCGGGGAAGTTCGTTCGGGATCCATGTGTCGAGCAGCTGCGGGTTCGTGAAGTGACGGTGGAGGGGCCAGGGCTGGTCGGCTTCGGGGACGGCGAGATGATCGCCGCGGCGCCGCTGACGATCTGCTGCGTGCCACGGGCGCTGCCAGTGTTTGCCCCGCACGGTTGACTCAGGCGTCGCAGGCCAGAATGCTGGTCGACCGCGGGAGGTAATTTGGGCCGCATCATGGCCGACCCCTCTATCGACCCCGAAACCCAAAGCCCTGCCGAGGCTTATGCGTCGTTCCGGCAGAGGCAGGCTTCGCCCCTGCTCACCGCCTTCGCTGACGGCTATGGGTTTGTCTTCGACGACTACCAACGCGAGGCATGTGCGCAGATCGAGGCGGGCTCAGGAGTGCTGGTCGCTGCGCCGACCGGCGCGGGCAAGACGATCGTCGGTGAGTTCGCGGTTTTCCTGGCGCTCAAGAACGGTCGCAAGTGCTTCTACACCACCCCGATCAAGGCTCTCTCGAACCAGAAGTACGCCGATTTGGTGCGGCGCCACGGCGCCGGCAGCGTGGGCCTGCTTACCGGTGACACGTCGGTCAACGCTGAGTCGCCGATCGTGGTGATGACCACCGAGGTGCTGCGGAACATGATTTACGCCAGGTCGTCCACTCTGGCAAACCTGGGCTATGTCGTGCTGGACGAGGTGCACTATCTGGCTGACCGCTTTCGCGGTGCCGTCTGGGAAGAAGTGATCATCGGGCTGGCCGACTCCATTCAGCTGGTGGCACTCTCGGCGACGGTCAGCAACGCCGAAGAGTTCGGCGAGTGGTTGTCCGAGGTGCGTGGCGAGATGGCGGTCGTCGTGTCGGAGCGACGGCCGGTGCCGTTGTTTCAGCATGTTCTGGTGGGCCGCACCTTCTACGATCTCTTCGCTGAGGTCGCGCCAACTGCCCGCGAGATGCCTGGTGATGGCAAGACCGAGGTCAACCCTGCGCTGATCAAGATTGCGCGGGAGGAGTCCAGGTTCGTACGAGACGACGCCCGCCGACCGCGCGGCAAGACTGGACGAGGTCGCCGCACGGTGAGCTACGGCAGCGGCGCGTACGGGGGTGCTGCCCACCGGTCCCGCTATGGCGGCGCCGGGCATCGGCCTCGCTCGTTGCATGTGCCGAGCCGCCCGGAGCTGGTCGAGCTGCTCGACGACGAAGCGCTCTTGCCGGCCATCGTCTTCATCTTCTCCCGGGTCGGCTGTGATGCCGCTGTCCGGCAGTTGCTTGCGTCCAGGGTCCGGCTCACCAGCCGCGTCGAGGAGCAGGAGATTGCTGCGATCATCGAGCGGCACGTTGCCGGACTCTCTGATAGCGATTTGCAGGCGCTCGACTACGACCGCTTCGCCGAGGCTCTCAGCATGGGCGTGGCCGCACATCACGCCGGCATGCTGCCCGCCTTCAAGGAGTGCGTCGAGGAGGCCTTCGTTCGTGGGCTGATCAAGGTCGTCTTCGCTACCGAGACGTTGGCATTGGGCATCAACATGCCGGCCCGGTCGGTTGTGCTGGAGAAGCTGGTGAAATTCGACGGCGAGACCCACGCTGACGTCACGCCGGGGGAGTACACCCAACTGACCGGTCGCGCGGGGCGGCGCGGGATCGACGTCGAAGGCCACGCGGTCGTGCTCTGGCAACCCGGCCTGGATCCACGGGCGGTCGCCGGGCTGGCCTCGCGTCGTACGTATCCGCTGAGGTCCTCCTTCGCCCCGACCTACAACATGGCAGTGAACCTGGTGGCCAGCGTCGGGCGGGAACGTGCCCGTACCCTCCTCGAGCAATCCTTTGCCCAGTTCCAGTCGGACCGTTCGGTAGTCGGGGCAGCACGCACCTTGGCACGGAACGAGGAGGCAATTGAGGCCTACTGGGCTGCGGCGGCATGCGAGCTTGGCGACTTCCGAGCCTTCGCGAGCTTGCGGGCAGAGCTTGCCGATCTGGAGGCTTCGGCCGCCCGCGAGCGACGCTCGGATCGCCGCGCCGAGGCGTTGCAGGCGCTGTCGATCTTGAAGCCGGGCGATATCGTCCGGGTGCCCGGTGGGAAGAGCCAGGGTTGGGCGGTGATCATCGATCCGGGCGTTCGTCATGATCACGAGACGCCGCGACCACTGGTGCTCACCGAGGAACGCCACGTGCGGCGGCTGTCAGTTACCGACTTTCCCGCGCCACCGCAGGTGCGGGGCCGGATGAAGATCGGCAAACATTTCAATCCGAAGGACGCCACATCCCGTCGTAATCTTGCTGCCGCGTTGCGCGCCCGGCTCAGCGAAATCGATCGTGATCAAGGCCGCCGGCATCCGGCCGGGGTGGATCGGGAAACTCAAGCGCAACTTGATCATCTTCATGCCGCCGTACGGCGCCATCCCTGCCAGAGCTGCCCGGACCGCGAGACGCATCTGCGCTGGGCGGAACGGGCGCAGCGGCTCGAGCGGGAAAGCGCCCGGCTGGAGGCCCGGATGGCCTCTCGCAGCAACACCATCGCCAATCACTTCGACAAGATCTGCCTGGTACTGGAGTCGCTCGGCTATCTCACCGGAGATGGCGGTGGCCAGGTCAGCGAGCAAGGCAGGATGCTTGCCCGGATCTATGCCGAGCTGGATCTGGTTGCGGCTGAGTGCATTCGGGCGGGCGTCTTCACTGGACTGACTCATCCACAGCTGGCCGCTGTTTTGGCCTCTCTGGTCTTTGAGGCGAGGCGAGCCGATGAGGCAGGTCGTCGGCCGCGGATGCCTGATGCCCGGACCAACGATGCGATGACGCAGGTACGCCGGATCTGGCGTGAGGTGTCGCTGGTGGAGCGTGACACGAGGCTGGAGCGAGGACCCGAACCTGATATCGGCTTCAGTGAGGTGGCCTACGGCTGGGCGGCTGGCCGGACAC
>DATEWO010000337.1:0-5903 GCA_035257925.1 Propionibacteriaceae bacterium
GCCAGGGTGCGACGAAGGTGTCGAACCAGATGTTGCCGGCATTGAACGACATTTGGTACGGCACAGCCAGCTCGAAGCTGATCCGAATCAGGTCCAAGCCCAACTCGGTATTGTCTCTACCAGTTGCCTCAGGAGCACCCAGATTGGCTTCGACGCCTCGGGCACCCTCATCGCCGGGAGGCTGGGATGACATCACCCACCCTTGTGACTGCCCGGTTCTACGGACCGGAACGACGCCGACTCGAGCAGGCGATGGGCCCCGTCGAGATCGCCGGGTTCGGCGCCAACGGTATGACGATGCCTGGCACCGAGTTACGCCGTCGAATCCGCTTCGTCGAACGGCTGGTGCTGGTCCTGAAGGGCGGAGTCATCGCCGGAGCTGCTTTAGACGTCTACCCGGTCGAGCCACTTCCGGCCGACTCACCACTGCGGACCCTTGACAAGGTTGTGCTGTCACCCCACCTGGCAGGAGCGAGTACAGACGTCGTGCGCCACCACTCCCGCCAGATCGTCGATGACCTTCTCCGTCTCGAGCGCGGGGAGCGGCCGCTCCACGTTGCCAATCCTGAGGTGTTCGCCTCGACGTTCCCCGGATGACCAGAGGAGGCTCCGTGTCTTACCGTGATCCAGGGGTCATCAAACGAGCTTTGTCATCCCGGACATGGGCAGTCGTCGGACTGACCCGCCATGAATATCGGGACGCGTACCGCGTCGCGGCATTCCTGCAGGCCAACGGCATCCGGATCATGCCGGTGAATCCGCTGGCCGAATCAGTACTTGGCGAGAGTGGCTACGCCCACCTCTCCAATATCGACGTCCCGATCGATGTCGTCGACATCTTCCGTCGCCCTGATAGGGCCGGGCAGCACGTCGACGAGGCGATCGCGATCGGCGCGCGCTGCGTCTGGCTCCAGCTTGGCGTTGTCGATGAGCAGGCGGCCAGACGCGCGCAGGAGGCCGGCCTCGACGTCGTCATGGATGCCTGCCCGAAAATCGAGTGGCCGCTTTACGGCGCGCGTAACCGCTGAACGCTCCCACCAGCGTGCGGGCACTTGGCTAGGGTCAGCTGGTCCCCGATCGGATGCGTACCGGCTCGACTTGATCCTTAGGCTGAGCATGCCCTGAGCCGTGTCACGATCTGCCAGCATGAGGAGGTGGTGGCGGCCTCTGGTGTGCGGATCAGCTGGATGCAGCTTCCGGCGCGGGTGCGGGCTGGGATCGAAGCCGTCATCGGTGGCGGGGTGGTAGTCACCGCTGTTTCGCAGTCGGGCGGTTTCTCGCCCGGTAGCGCCGACCGGGTGGTGACCGCCGACGGGCGTCGCGCCTTTGTCAAGGCTGTCAGCAGCATCCAGAATGAGCGGTCGCCGAGCCTGCACCGAGCCGAAGCCAACGTGGTCGGTCAACTTCCATCCAATTCCTACGTACCGGCGTTGCTCGGCGTCTACGACGACGGTGCTTGGGTCGGGTTGGTGTTTGAAGATCTCGACGGACACGCACCAGCTTTACCGTGGAATGCCGCTGAGCTCGAGGCTGCCATGACCACACTGCGACAGATGGCCCGGGACTTCACGCCAAACCCGGTGCCTCACTTGCCCTCGATCACGAGCTCTTACGCCACTGTCTTCGCCGGCTGGGAACGGATCCGCACCGAGCCTCCGGCCGACCTAGATTCGTGGGCATCGCAGCACCTCGACGACTTGTGCCGGCTCGCCGCCTGCGGCCTAGCCAGCCTGGCCGGCGATACCCTGCTGCACACCGATATCCGTGCCGACAACCTGCTCATCCGGACAGACGGGACTGTCGCGGTCGTGGACTGGCCTTGGGCATGCACTGGAGGCGCCTGGTTCGACCAGCTCCTGCTGTGTGTGAATGTCGATCTCTACGGCGGCTACGACCCCGAGCAGCTGGTGCTGAACTACTTGGAGGCTGTCAACCGCGACGACATCACGGCCGCACTGGCGGGTCTTTGTGGTTACTTCACCGACGTGGCCCGGCAGCCGCCTGACCCGGGCCTCCCCACCGTGCGAGCCTTCCAACGAGCACAGGCCCGCTCGACACTGGCCTGGCTCCGCAGACGCTACCCAACGTGAACCACAACAAGAGTCAAATCAGCGAATGCCAAAGATCGCTGCACGGTGCGCCCAGGGAGTGGCGCCACGCGTTCCGCGGGAACGCGTGACACATGCGGAACGCCTTGCGAGACTAAGGCCACGCCGCGCTCCCTCCCGAGCCGCGGTCGAGGAACCTAAAGTGCATCATCGCGGTGCAGCGTGGCGCGACAGCTGGGAAGGAGCCGGATGAACCTAGAGAAGGTGGTCTTCGGCTTCTTCGTGCTGCTCGCGGCAACCCTGAACTTTGGCTTCTTCATCGGCGATCTCGGTGATCGGGAACTACACAATGTGTACGAGCTGTTTGCAGCCGTCGTTGTCAACCTCATCGCGACGGTGCTCAAGTTCGGGGATCGGACACAGATTGGTGCCGTGCACCTCGCCACCAGCCTCGTCGCCGACCTGCAGCTGATCGCCGCCGCCGTCGTGTGGGTCTACGCGACGCAAATCTCTGCCGCCGGGCTTGACCGTGAGATGGTCGCCAGTGTCGTCTCCCTCTCCGGCGGAGCCCTCTTCGCCAACATCGTCTCGGTTGTGCTGCTCGTGGTGGAGACCATCTCGTTCCACCGACAGTAGGCCGCAGGTTCTGACGGCGGACATTTCCACAGCCATCCGACCACTCCCCGGAGGTCACGATGCCAATTCCTAGGCGACGGTTTGTGCGGGATCTGCTCAGGATCGGGGACGGGGTGCGCCTCGTGACGCGGACGCGGACCCCTGTCGACCCCACGGTTCAGGTTTCTGCGACGCTGTTTCTGATCTTGCGGCGGATGCGTGCACCGCTGATCACGCTGATCATCATCTTCACGGTAAGCGTGTTCGGTCTTACCTTGATCCCCGGTCGGGATGCCGACGGTCAGCCGTACCGGATGGGCTTCTTCGACGCCTTTTACTTCATGAGCTATACCGCCACCACGATCGGGTTCGGCGAGATCCCTCACACCTTCACCTACGGCCAGCGCATGTGGGTTCTGGTCGCCATCTACCTGACCGTGATCGGCTGGGCGTACGCGCTGGGATCACTGCTCACGGTGATCCAGGACAAGGCGTTTCGGGAAGCGCTGCGACTGCAGCGCTTCGCGCGCAGGGTGGCCCATCTCAGCGAGCCGTTCTTGCTGATTGCCGGATACGGCAGGACGGGGGAGTTGCTCGCCCGCTCCTTCGACGGGCTCAGCCGGCAGGTGGTGATCGTGGATGCGTCCGAGTCCCAAATCGAAGCCCTGGACATGGACACCTACCACGTCGACATTCCCGCCCTGGCTAGCGATGCGCGCAACCCGCACATTCTCGCCGCCGCCGGACTCAACCACCCGCTGTGCGAGGGCGTGCTCGCCATGACTGACAATGACGAGGTCAATCTCGCCGTCACCATGGCGGCGGCCCTGCTGAGGCCGGAACTGCCGGTCGTCGCCCGAACCGTCTCGACGGTGATCGCCGACCGGATGCAGGCTTTCGGCACCCCTACCGTGGTCAACCCCTTCGACCGCTTCGGCAACCACCTGCGGATCGCGCTGCGCGCTCCCGCCTCGTACCAGTTGCTCGAGTGGCTGGAAGCTGGGCCCGGCGCGCCGCTGCCCGAACGCGGTTCACCGCCGGTGGACGGTCAATGGGTGGTGTGCGGTTACGGACGCTTCGGGCGTGAGGTGATCATCGATCTCCGCGCGGAGGGTTTGCATGTCACGGTCATCGACCCCAATGCGTCCCCGGCAGGCAGCGATGGCACGCCGGACGACGGCGTCACGGTCGTGGTCGGGGACGCCTCCGAGCCGGGAGTACTCTCTCGAGCCGCAATCGAGGATGCCGTGGCATTCGTCGCCGGAACTGACAACGACACCACAAATCTGTCTCTGCTGGCTGCCGCTCGGCGTCTGAACCCTAAGCTGTTCCTCGCGGCCCGACAGAACGCGCGGGTCAACGCGCCGCTGTTTCGTGCCATGCAGGTCGATGCTCTGCTCATCCCGGCGGAGGTGGTCGCCCACGAGGTCTACGCACAGCTGAGCACACCTCTGCTGTGGCGCTTCATCCAGGAGATGCCCGCCATGGGAGACGAGTGGGCCGCCCACGTGGTCGCTCTGCTGGACCGGAATTGTGGCAGACAGCTCCAGTCACTGTGGAAACTTAGGCTGACCGAGGCCGAAGCACCGGCACTTGCCGGGTGGTTGGCGTCGGGGGAGGCCAGAGTCAGCGATCTGTTGCGTAGCCCCGATGACCGAGACCAGCAGCTTCCCGCCGTCTGCCTGCTGGTGGTTCGTGACGACGAAGCTGTGCTGCTTCCCGACGAGCACTTCGTCGCGCGGCACGGTGACGAGCTGCTCTTCGCTGGAGACGCTTCGGCTCGTCGCTTGCTGAGCACCACGACGCTCCTCGACGCCACGGCTGAGTACGTGCTCTACGACCGCCACATTCCGTCAAGTTGGGTCTGGCGGCGGTTCAGCCGCAAGCAGCCGGTCGCCGCCGGCCGCTGACGAGGAGGTGAGGCGCTGAAGCAGGGCGACGTCAAGCACGTCGACAGGGCGTGGCTCGTAGCCTGTATGGAAGAGCAGCTGCTGATCGCAGGACAAGCACGGTACGCGCACACCGCCAAGAGCGCCCTGGTCGAACGCCTCTGGCGGATAGTCGAACTGCCCGCCGCCCAGGCCGGCTTGGCGGCCATGTCCGGTCGCGTCGAACACCACCGGGTGAACGTCGACCCAACCCCGGCCCTCAGCGACCAGCTCAACACGAACGGGTCGCCAGTCAGTTTCCACGCGGTAGCCCCGGCGCTCCAGAGCGCCCAGCGCGACCGTCTCGTTGTCGGCGTCCAGCGCCAGGTCGAGATCACGGTGTAACCGCGTCTGCCGACCAAATAAAGCGTCGACACCCCACCCCCCGGCAACCCAAACCGAGCAGCCGGCCTCAGTTAGGTCCGCCAGTACCCCCAGCACCTCACCAAGGTCCATGCCGACGAGTCCGTCGGTCCACTCAAACCCGCCTCGATCGCCCACCACCACGTCACGGAGCACTCAGGCCCACCAGCAAGATCATCGTCGCCACGTACTGATTTTGACTTCTCAAGCCGATCGGGTCGACATCGGACCCATTCGGGCGGACCGGTTGATGATGGCGGCGGCCGAGAACTATGTCGTGAGCCAGGTGCTTTCGAGGCCGTCGAGGATCAGGTCCAGGCCGAACTCGTATTCCTTGCCGTAGTCGTAGCCGGGTTGCAGGACGTGCTCGATCGTCAGCTCAGCGAGGCGGGGGTAGTCCTTCGTGGGGAACTGCAGCAGGAAAGCTTTTGCGAGCTCTGAGGTCTCTTCTGGAGTGCCGAATCTTAGACTCTGTTCCTGCAGCGCGAACCCGTAGATGTAGCTATCGAGGGCTGAGAACGCGTGAGCGGCCAGCTGGATCGAGAATCCGGCATCCCGGAGACATCCGATGACGGCGTCGTGGTGTCGCAGCGTGGCTGGCCCAGGCGTCCTCCGCGACTCCATCAGGCCGATGGCCCATGGGTGTCGAGTCATGACCGTGCGGATCGAGAGCGCCCGCTGCCGCATCGTCGTCTTCCAGTTGTGTTCGCCCGCAGGTAGTTCGATCTCGCTGAAGACCATGTCGATCATGCCGTCGACGAGGTCGTCCTTGTTGGAAACGTGGTTGTAGAGCGACATCGTCCCGCCGCCGAGCTCATGGCTGAGCTTGCGCATACTGAGTGACTCGATGCCACCCTTGTCGGCGAGGTCGATGGCGGCCCGCAGCAGCTGCGCTCTGTTCCATGGGCGTCGGGGCTCGGACCCCGGGTAAGTTTGCGCGGCCATCCAC
>DATEWO010000338.1:0-6996 GCA_035257925.1 Propionibacteriaceae bacterium
CGGACTTGGCGCCACGATCGGCGACGGCAGCCAGCGGATGCCCATGATCAGCCTCCGCGACTATCTCGCAGTCGTCCGGTGGGCCGCGACCAACGAGCATGCCGCTGGCCCGTACAACCTGACTCTGCCGCAGCGCACAACTAATGCTGAGTTCACCGACGCCCTCGCGGCGGTGTTACACCGACCACGGTTCCTGCGAGTGCCGACCGTGGCTATCCGCGCCGCCCTCGGCGAGCTAGCGGAGCAGATCACGGGAGACATGTATGTCGTTCCGAAGCGGCTGACCAGTGACGGCTTCGCCTTCACCGATCCCACGGTCGAGGACACCATTGACTCCGCGCTGCGGGATTGACTGCGCTGGCCGCGCCGATTTGTTGGGACTGCGTGAGCGCGATGGGGTCAGTCGCGGATGCTGATCTCGGCTGAGGTGACCACCGCCGATGGGCCGACGCCCTCGACGGTCAGGATGGTTTTCCAGGTACCGGGGAAGGGGAAGCGGTAGTCGGCGACCCAGGCGCCGTCGCGGATGCTCATCGGTACGGGTATAGGTGCGACGTCGCGGCCAGGATTGGCGACCTTCATGGTGACTTGGCTGGCGGGTAGCGGCCGTCCGTTGCGGTCGGTGAGGACTAGGTGCACGTGACTACCGGTGGTCGTGGCGGGCGAGACCGTCAGTGCGGCTTGACCTTGGTCGCCGAGGGACACCTGGACTGGGTTGGCGGCGGCTGCGCCATGATGGCCGCTATGGGTCGCCGTCGCGACTACTTGGGGCGGCGGTGCGGTCGTACTGAGCAGCGCAGTGATGGCGAGGACGGCAACTGTCATAGCGGCTTCTACGCGTACGGACCCTAGTGGAATCCGTTTCTGCCGCAACCGCCATCGTGAGACCGCGGCCGCGGTGACAGTGCCGGCAACTAACAGGATCTTGAGCACCAGGGCGAGTCCGTAGTCGGACAACAGCTGTTCGAGGCCGGTCAAGTGGCGCAGCGAGTTGAGGATGCCGGTAACAACCAGAGTGAGCACCGAGGCCATCGCGAGCGTCGAGAATCGGTGCAGCGCGCGCGGTTCGACGGATCGGCGGAGAGCGACGAGGACGACCAGACCGCCGACCCATAGCCCGGCCGCGAGCGCATGGAGCGCGTGGACCCCAAGCCCCAACGGGCCAATAGAGGCTCCGTGGCCGGCTGCAGCGATAGTCACCGCTGTGCTGGCAACACCGGCGGGCACGAGCCAGCTCGCGAGCCCGGTGGTAACACTGGATAGTCGCCAGGTAAGCAGACCGAGGACGCCATAGAGTGCCAGCCGGCACAACATCGCAGTGCCGAACGGCGTCGCCAAGGTGCCCTCTAGGAGTTTCAGGTCCACGACATGGGTCATCGGGACGCCAGCCGTGTACGGCCCCTGAACTAAGAGGCCCGCGACCGTCGCCATCGCGCCGCCGATCAGTCCGCCGCGGGCCAGGAGTTGCAGGGTGGAGTTTTGGCGGGTGTCCGGTGCGCACAACAGCACAAACGCAGCCATGCCAGCGAACAGTGCGAACGCGACATAACCGGCTAGACGGCTGGTAACCACCGGCCATGGGGCCGTCGTCGCATCGCTGACAGTTGTGCCAGCAGTCTCACCGCCGGTGGCCGAGTCAGATACGGCGGTCGCGGCGCTACCGACCCCGAAGGAAAACGCCCCGTTGATCGGGTGTCCGTCGGCGGACACCACCCGGAACGTGACGACATACGCTCCTTCAGACAGATCGGCCGGCATCTGCCAAGTGACGGTACCGCCCTCCACAGTCGGGTCCGGAGTAGGCACGGCGGCGCCGTGGCCGTCGACCAGCCGGATGCCGTCGTGCAAAAGGTTGACCGACTCAGTGAACGTCATTTGGACCTCGGTTGGCGGCCTGGTCAGTTGCGCTCCGTTCGCGGGCGTTGTGTTGAGCAGCTCAGCGTGCGCCGAAGCCGTGGACGCGAACAGCAGCGACAACAAGACGGCAAGCGTGGCAGCGAGAGCCACCCGGCGCGCTGCGGTGATCAGCAGTGCCATCAAGGTGCTCCTGAGCTCAAGGAGATGGATGCCGGGAACGGCTGTCCGTTCCCGGCATCCGGAAGGTCAGACGTTGACGTCCTCACGGGTGGGCGCAGGTGCTGCCTCCACCACCGGGGCGGGTCGTCGGTTCCGGCGCCACGCGAGCGATAGGGCGACCAGAGAAAGCGCCAGGGCGGCAACGGAAACGACGATCGGCAAGGTTGAGTCCGCGACAGTGTCGCTCTGGGCAGCTGGCGTGGCCTGCTCGTCCTGGTTGCCTGTGTCAGTCGGCGCCGCGCCCTCGCCTGCTGCGGCCGGCGTAATAGTGAGCACGGGGGCTGGGTGCTCCGGCTCGACCGAAGGATCAGCCGAGACCTGGTTCCAGTTCACCTTCTCGCCGCTGGAATAGGTCTGGAGAGTGTTGAACACCAGCTTGCCGGACTCGGGCAGCTGGCCAAGGCTCAGGTCGAAGTCCTGGAACTGACCCGGACGGATGCCCTCGCCAGTGGCGGTCCAGGTGACCTCTGAGACCACCGTGTCCAGCTGTTCGCCGAACATTTCGATGGGCTTGTCGAGTTGACGGGTCGCGGTGGTGATTCTCCACCCGGGCACCGGTGTCGTCCGGACGGATCCGATCGGCTGGTCCTGGGGCAGGGTGACCCGCAGCTGAGTGGTGCTGGCATCGTCGCGCTCGTTCGGCACCCGGAATGAGATGACCGAGAAGCCGCCTCCTTCGGCGGATCCAGGCTGGACAGTGACGTGTGCCTGGGCAACGCCCGGCAGCGCCAAGAGTGCCGCGGCGGTAGCGCCGATGCCGACGCCAACACGGGCAAGAATGCGACGCCGTAAAGATCTGTTCTGCGACATGATGAAATCTCGATTCTTGAGGACGGCAGCAATAACCGGCCGTGGCCGCAAGTGCTGCCAATGTCTGGTGATGATTCGACGAAGGTCCGCAGATGGCTTGCTTTGCAAGCCAGATGTATCCGCCGTCAGACCGTCAGGACGGCGGCGTACGCGGGAAGTTCAGACGATGCACTGCCCGGGGGGCCACGCCGCGGTGCGACACCGGTGACCCAGACCGACCTACGAACCACCCACCGCAAGCCCCAGCCAGCCTGAAGCCGGGGACGGCTGACGACAACAGCGTCGACGCCGCGGGCCACGGCCATGACCGTCATCCAGGCGTCGACGACTCGCCGTGCAGTGAGTGCCACCAATATCCACAAAGCCCGCTCTCCGGCAGCCAGCCACAGCCCGACCGCTACCGCCGCGGCCAGGTGCGCGAGCAGCATGACGAGGTGCCCGCCACCTATCAGCGACATCCCAGAACCATGCGATGCCGCGGCGTCCGCGTGGTGCATCATCAGGTGAGAGCTGGTCGGCGAGGACGCCGGCCCGCTGGCGCCCGCGCCAGGCATGGTTGTCGTAGCTGTAACGGCCGCCCCGCTGAGCAGCTGCAGGGCGGCGTGCAGCACGCCCTGCCCGCCAATCAGCAACGTCATCGACCATGCCGGGCTCATTGGCGCGCCCGCGAATGGGGCCACCGCGAACACCGTGAGCACGAACAACGGAGCAAGCAGCGAGGGGTCGGGCGCGACACCACCAGCGGCCGCGTGGCCCGCGAGCCCGCTGGCGAACAGCACCGACGGGAGCGTCAGTACCCGCACCCCGCGCTGCAGCGCGTCACTCGCCATGACCCAATCACCCCCGAACCCGAACAAACTTAGCGGCCAATAGGAGGACCAATGCGCCTTGCACAGAACTCGAGACCGCCGACCCTTTGTTAGTTGGAGGCTCGGACCAGGTCGTCACGGCGAGGATCGGCGCTTTCCGGCTGAGACTCGTATCTCGTCGCGGGAGCACCACATCGGTAACACCACCGGGTACGCCGCATAGGACAGAGTGGATGATCGTCGCATACGAAAGAGTGGATGATCGTGAGCGATGAACTGGCAGCGGGCGTACGACGCATGCTGGCGGATGCCGATCAGCGCGGACTGGCTGTCGAGTTGCGACGCCGGCCAGTTGCACACAGCCTGGAGGAGGCAGCCGAGCTGCTGGGCATCGCGCCGTCGGACATAGCCAAGACGATCGTGGTGCGCCGCTCGAACGGTGATTACCTGTTTGCGGTCATTCCTGGTGGCACGCAGATTGCCTGGCCCAAGCTGAGGTTGCTGCTGGGTGTCAGCAAGATGAAACTCCCCGATGCAGCTGAGGCTCTTGAGGCGACTGGATATGAGCGCGGCACAATCACCCCGATCGGTAGCGACCCGAGCTGGCCAGTGATCATCGACCAGCAGCTGGTCGGCCACCGTGCCGCACTCGGCGCTGGTGGACACGGCTACAGCGCATTTGTGGAGATCGACGATCTTGTCCGCGCGTACGGCGCAACGGTTGCCGACATCGTCAACGAGTAGCGCGTGGGGTCGCCGCCACGTCAAGAGTTAGCTGGAAGCCGGCTCCTACACTCTGGCTATGTGGCAGCCGGGAGCGCTCAGCCGAACCGTGCTGGCTCTCATCTGGTTGGTGCTCGGGATCACCATGGTGGCGGTGCCGGTATGGCTGGGCTGGACGCGTTGGCCAGCCATCTTGAATGGCCATCCGGCAATGTTGGTCGCGGGCCTCGCCTGCGGCGTGCTAGGCCTTATCGCGATTGCTTGGTCGATTGGTTCGCTTGCGATTGGAGGCAGGCTGGATCGCGAGGGCGACCCTGAGCATCCGGCGCACCGAACGTCCAGACAGATGTTGCGTCGTGCGCACTGGCGGATCGTCTTTGCGGTTCCGTTGTTAGTCCTCGCCTTTGTGTTGGTCGTCTTCCTTGCCTACGCACGGCCTCTTGTGGCAACGCCGACGGCCACCGCGGCCCTCCGGTCTGAGAACGAAGTGCGGATTGCCGACCGACCCAGCTGGTATGAGCTGATCCCCGTCCGAGAGAACCCATCAGGTGAGAACATCAGGCCGACGACTGGGCTGATGTTTATCCCTGGTGCTCGTATCGACTCCCGTGCCTATGCCCCTGTGCTCCGCCCCCTCGCCGAAGCTGGCTACCTGGTCGTGGTGCTGAAAGAGCCGTTCGGGTTTTCACTGTTCGATGCCGATCACGGCCAGAAGGTGCTTGACGTTCATCCCGAGATCACCACCTGGGTAGTTGGGGGTCACTCGCTTGGTGGCGTCACGGCCGCCACACTTGCTGACCAGGACGAACGGGTCAAAGGCTTGGTGCTCTTTGCCTCCTACCCGGCAGACAATATCGTTCGTACTGATCTGAAGGTGGTCTCCATCTCCGGAACCGCGGACGGATTGACCACGCCGGACGACATTGAGGCCTCCAAAGGGAAACTCCCGCCAGAGACGTCATATGTCGTGATCAATGGGGCCGTCCATAGTTCATTCGGTGACTACGGTGACCAGTCTGGCGACGGCACAGCGACGATCGATCGATCCATAGCGCAGAGCGAGATCACCAAAGCGACCTTGATGCTGTTGGCGTCACTGGCCCCTGCTCCGCCGCCACCACCGAGGAAGAAGTAGTCGCAGAGTCGAGCACTCGATCCGGGACCGGGCGCACCCTCCCTAGGATCTGGGTATGAGTGAGACGGGTCTGAAACTTGCCCAGGACAAAATGACGGCTGCTGGCATCCCTCAGCAGGCCGTCGATGTCTTCACCCACTATTACCGCCAGCTGGAGAAGGGTGTCAGCGGATTCATTCCCGAGGACACCATTGAGCCTCTTCTCGATCCGAGCATGCTCAGCGATGCCGCCGTCAATGAGGAGGATGCTGCAGCAGCTCTCGAGAAGACCGTGATCATCAAGCTCAATGGGGGTCTCGGTACGTCGATGGGCATGGACAAGGCCAAATCCCTGCTGCCAGTACGCAAGGGGATGAGCTTCCTCGACATCATTGTTGATCAAGTACGCCATGCGCGGGCCGCATACGGGATCCAGTTACCGCTGCTCTTCATGAACAGCTTCCGTACCCACGATGACACCCTCGCCGCATTGGCTTCACACGGTGATCTTGCCGTCGCTGGACTTGATCTTGGGTTCCTGCAGAATCAAGAGCCCAAGCTCAGGGCTGACGACCTGACACCGATCGCCTGGCCGGATGACCCGAGTCTGGAATGGTGTCCACCCGGGCACGGTGATCTGTACACCGCACTCACCACATCGGGCATGCTGGATCGTCTTCTGTCACTGGGATACCGCTATGCCTCGGTGTCGAACTCTGACAACCTCGGCGCCGCGCCGAACGCCACCATTGCTGGCTGGTTCGCGACCACTGGTGCACCGTACGCCGCGGAGATCTGTCGGCGCACAGCGGCTGATCGTAAGGGCGGACATCTCGCGATCCGCAAGTCCGATCGACGGCTGATCTTGCGCGACACGGCGCAAACACCGAAGGAGGAGATGGGTTACTTCACCGATGAGTTTCGACATCCGTTCTTCCACACCAACAATCTGTGGTTCGATCTCGAGGCACTTGCTCGTACCCTCCGCGAACGGAAGTCGGTGCTCGGACTGCCGTTGATCAAGAATGAGAAGACCGTCGACCCAGCAGACCCATCCACACCCAAGGTCATCCAGATCGAGACCGCTATGGGTGCAGCCATCGAAGTGTTCGAGGGCGCGACAGCCATCGGAGTCGGACGCGATCGCTTCCTCCCGGTCAAGACCACCAGTGACCTGCTGGTGGTGCGCTCCGATGCCTTTGACTTGCAACCCGACGGGCGTCTGACCACGGCTTCCGATCACCCGCCTGTCGTCGATCTTGACAACAACTACTACAAGATCATCGGCGACTTTGATCAACGATTCCCGGCGGGCGCGCCCTCGCTCAAGGAGGCGCGGTACCTCGGCATCAAGGGTGATTGGACCTTCGAAGCCGAGATTCGCGTGATTGGTGATGTGATTCTCGAGGATCGCGGAGCACCACAGATCATTGCGGCGGGTGCGACTCTCAGCGACGTGTTTCC
>DATEWO010000339.1:0-7181 GCA_035257925.1 Propionibacteriaceae bacterium
CGGCAGCCGCGCTGGGTTCCCAGCTGAGTGTGGCGGGGACGGTGGTCGGCGCGGCGTTGGCCAGCATTATTGCCGCCGTCGCCGGCTCGCTGTACACGGCCTCTCTGCGCCGTACCACCGACAAGGTGAAGACCGTGTTGGCTGTGCAGCCGAACGAGTCGGAAGATCCCACGGTGATTGAAATCGTGGAGGACCGGGATGGCCATGTGGTGGGCCAGCGTGACCACGTCGTGGGATCCGAAGCGACTGGTGACCCGCAGCCGCGTCGCACGCTACGACTGAATTGGAAGCGGGTCGCCGTAGGCGCCCTGGCCGTATTCGGCATAGCTGCGGCATCGTTGACCGTCTTCGAGCTGGCTACCGGTCAGGCTCTTTCAGGGGGAGAGGGCACCACGATCCAGCAGGTTCGCGACGGCAACGCCGATAGGCAGTCGGATACCAAGAAAGAGGAGCCGTCAAAGAAATCGACGGAGGAGCCCACGGCTGCTGCGACTGAAACGCCCACCACGGAGCCGAGTGAACCCCCGACTTCTGAGCCCACAGAAACGACGACAGCACCGACACCCCAGGCCGAAGCCACCACACCGGCACCGGAAACGACTCCCAGCAGCAATCGCTCGCCCACTGATCGGTGATTTCGCGAGCGGCGAATAGGCAAACTCCTGCCGGGCGGTGAGAATGTGCAGGTGCGATTTCTCCAGGAACTGCCGCCGTACGACCTGACCTACTCCGATGTCTTCATGGTGCCGCGACGCTCCGGAGTCGCTTCGCGCCTCGACGTAGACCTACAGAGCACCGATGGGATCGGTACGACGCTGCCTCTGGTCGTGGCCAATATGACCGCGATCTCCGGTCGGCGCATGGCGGAAACAGTGGCGCGCCGCGGGGGGATGGCTATCGTCCCCCAGGACATTCCGGCTGATGTCGTCGCCGAAGTTGTCGGCAAGGTCAAGCGATCGCATCCGGTCTACGACACCGCCGTCTCGGTGACGCCGCACACCACAGTGGGCGAAGCGCTCTCGTTGATTCCGAAGCGCGCGCATGGCCTCGCGGTGGTGGTGGAGAACGGCCAGCCGCTCGGCACGGTGAGCGAGGTCGAGGCGGCCGGCGTCGATCGATTCGCCCAGGTGCACCAGGTGATGTCCGGCGACCTGCTGACGATCACTCCGGAGTCATCGCCGACTGAAGTCTTCGACGAGCTGACCCACCGCCACCTAGAGGTGGCGCTCGTTGTGGAGAACGGGAGACTGCTCGGCGTCATGACGCGGAAGCATGCGCTGCGGTCTACGCTGTACCGCCCTGCCCTGGATCCAGACGGTCGGCTGATGATCGGTGCGGCAGTCGGGATCAACGGGGATGTCGCTGTTCGCGGCCAGGCGCTCCTCGACGCCGGGATCGACGTTCTGGTGGTCGACACTGCGCACGGTCACCAGGAGCGGATGCTGGAGTCTCTGAAGGCGATACGGGAAGTGCGCGACCGGCTGGCAGACACGCAGGGACGCCGAGTCCCGCTCGTTGCCGGCAACGTGGTCACAACGGATGGTGTCAACGATTTAGTTGGTGCAGGCGCGGACGTCATCAAGGTGGGAGTCGGTCCTGGCGCGATGTGCACCACTCGGATGATGACAGGTGTCGGCCGACCTCAGTTCAGCGCTGTTCTGGAATGTGCGGAGGCAGCCCGTGCAGCTGGGCGTTCGGTCTGGGCTGACGGCGGCGTACGCCACCCGCGCGACGTCGCGCTTGCGCTGGCCGCTGGGGCCGCCAGCGTGATGATCGGCTCATGGTTCGCGGGAACCTACGAAAGCACCGGCAATCTGATGACCGACGCCGAAGGACGGATGTACAAGGAGTCCTACGGAATGGCCTCGGCGCGTGCAGTGAAGATGCGGACCAAGGACTCCTCGGGCTTCGATCGGGCGCGGGCCGCGTTGTTCGAGGAGGGCATCTCAACAGGTCGGATGTACTTGGACCCCGAGCGCCCGAGCGTTGAGGATCTCATTGATTCCATCGTGGCCGGCCTGCGCAGCAGTTGCTCCTACGCCGGCGCTTCGTATCTCGATGAGTTCCATGAGCTGGCCGTGGTCGGCGTACAGGCCAACTCCGGCTATGAGGAGGGCCGTCCCCTCCACATCAACTGGTAAGCCCTGGCCTGTTGCGCGTCACCGCACGTCGGGTGATGACTCAATCCGGTGGGCGGTGCCACTGACGCGTACGCCGGGTTCGCCCCCGATGACGCTCACCTTGATCTCGCTTGGTTGGCCCATGTCCACGCCCTGGATGATCGTAAAACTCGCATTCTCGGCAATGAAGCCGAGCTCCCGTAGATAGGCGCCGAATGCAGCCGCGCTGGCGCCGGTGGCGGGATCTTCGATCACTCCACTGCCGGCAAATGGGTTGCGGGAGTGATAGCGCTTCTTCGACTCTGGCCACACCAGCTGCACGGTGATCAACCCGTGGCCGCGCATCAGTTTCTCGAGAGCGCCGAAGTCGTAGTCGAGATCGGCCAGCCGCTCCCTGGTCTTGGTCACCAACACGAGATGCTCCGAACCCGCATTCGCCAATCGGACTGGATAGTCCGGATCGAGGTCCTCAGCAGACCAGCGAAGTGCGTCAAGCAATCCTCGTAGCAGATCAGGGGCCGGCTCGGACACCCGCGGAGCGACACTCGTGAGCTCTGCCACAGTCTCACCACGGTCGTTCTGAAAGGTCGTCACGCTGACGAAGCCGGCCGGTGTGTGAAAGATCAGCTCGGCTGCTGGAGAGCGCTCAGCGAGAGCAACCGCTGCGGCAATGGTCGCGTGCCCACAGAACGGCACCTCCCGCTTCGGCGAGAAGTAGCGCACGTCGTACACGTTGGACTCTTCTGGTCTCGCTACCAGAAAAGCCGTCTCTGAATAGCCGACATCAGCCGCGATGGCTTGCATCTGAGCAGCCTCGAGGCCTCTGGCGTCCAACACGAGACCGGCAGGGTTCCCGCCCCGACCGTCGACCGTAAACGCTGCGTAGCGCAATACCTCAGTAGTCACGCGGTAGCGAAGCGATTGGCCGATCGCGCTCGGGCCTTGGCTGCCTCCACCTCGCGATTCTTGGGCGGCGCCGGTGTTACTAGCCCATCCAGCAAGTGCTGGGTGGCGTGCGCGATCTCACTGACAGCCCGGTTGAATGCTTCCTCATTGGCCTTCGACGGCTTGGACGTCCCCGCTATCTTCCGCACATACTGCAAAGCCGCATCATGCACCTCAGCGCTACTCGCCGGCGGCTCAAAGTTGTGCAGCGGTCTGATATTTCGACACATGCGCTCCATTGTGCCTGACGTGAACGATGCCCTTCGACAAGCTCAGGGCGCACCTGGCCGCGCGGTACTAGAGGTGGCCGCCCTTTTGTTCGGTAGGGCTGACCGCGCCCATGCCAGAGGCTAAGAACGTTTGAATCCGCAGCGCCGCGAAACCGGAAGACAATCCGCAAAGCCCACCCGACATCCTCTGGCATGGGCGCGGTCAGACCTACCGAACGACCCTGCAGCGAGCCGACTCAGTGCGCGTGATCTCCGCGGTAGAACTCATAGAGCAAACCAGTCAACGTCACAAAGCCGAAGCCGAAGCCGATGAGCATCAGCCACCACCCGAAGACGGGAGCGAGGACAACGGGCACGAAGGTCAGCGAGAGAAACAGCGGCCACTTGCTGGACGGGGGAAAGAAGCCCAACTCTCCTGCGCCCTCGGCGATCTCGCCTATCTTCCGATCCTCAGGTCGCGGCACCATCCGGCGCGCCACTAGGAGGAGGTAGACCCAGATCATCAGCACCAAGAAGGTCGTCAAGATCAACGCGACAACACCGGTGATCTCAGGCACTCCGGTGATGGGGTCCGTCGAGATGAACCAATAGATGGGGGTAACGATGACAAAGAAGATGGTCAGCGAGCCGAAGATCCAGGCTTCGACCTTCACCGCTGATCCTCCTCTGGCTCGGGTGACTTGCCGTGATGCCCGTACTCCCACTGCGCGGCCAGATCACTCGTGTCACCAGCCACCCGGTGTTTCAGCTCCGCCAAGCGACCGGTGTCCTCACCGGCATCCACAGTTGTGTCGTCAAACTCCTCGTCCTCGCCGTACTCCAAGATCGCAACCTCTGGGTGGTGCAGGTCAAAAGCGGGCGACTCCGAGCGGATCTTGGGCAGCTGAGTGAAGTTGTGGCGCGGCGGTGGAGAGGTGGTCGCCCACTCCAGCGAGCGGCCCCACCCCCACGGATCGTCCAGGTTCACCTTCGGGTTCTTCCAGCTCTTCCACACGTTCCAGAAGAAGACCAGCGTTGAGGCACCGAGCAGGAAGGCGCCTGCCGAGGAGATTTGGTTGCCGAGAGTGAAACCGTCGCTCGGCAGGTAGTCCGCATAACGGCGTGGCATTCCCTCGGCGCCCAGCCAGTGCTGGATGAGGAAGGTGACGTGGAATCCGATGAAGAGCAGCCAGAAGTGGATCTTGCCCAGCGTCTCGTCCAGCATCCTGCCGGTCAGCTTTGGCCACCAGAAGTAGTAGCCAGCAAACATCGCAAAGACCACGGTGCCGAACACCACGTAATGGAAGTGCGCCACCACGAAGTACGAGTCAGAAACCGCGAAGTCGAGCGGCGGGCTGGCCAGCACAATGCCGGTGAGGCCACCGAACAAGAAGGTCGTCAGGAAGCCGACAGCCCAGAGCATGGGCGTACGCATGGCAATATTGCCGCCCCACATGGTGCCTACCCAGTTGAAGAACTTGACGCCTGTGGGCACCGCAATGAGGAAGGTCATGAAGGAGAAGAACGGTAGGTTGACCGCGCCAGTGACGAACATGTGGTGTGCCCACACCGCGACTGACAGGGCCCCGATCAGCAGGGTCGCCCCGACCAGGCCGACATAACCGAAGATCGGCTTCCGGCTGAACACCGGCAGGACTTCGGTAATGATGCCGAAGAACGGCAAGGCGATGATGTAAACCTCCGGATGCCCGAAGAACCAGAACAGGTGCTGCCACAGGATCGGCCCGCCGTTCTCCGCGGCGAAGACGTGAGCACCCAGCACCCTGTCGGCCTCTAGCACCAAGAGGGCTGCGGCGAGAATCGGGAAGGCGACCAACACCAGGAACGAGGTCACCAGGATGTTCCAGGTGAAGATTGGCATCCGGAACATGGTCATGCCTGGCGCCCGCATACACAGGATCGTTGTAGTGAAGTTGACCGCGCCGAGGATGGTGCCTAGGCCCGCCATGTAAAGGCCCATGATCCACAGGTCACCGCCGACACCCGGTGAGTGGACCGCGTCGTTCAGCGGCGCGTAAGCGAACCAGCCAAAACTCGCAGCGCCCGAAGGCGACAGGAATCCGGCGGAGGCGATGAGCCCGCCGAACAGGTAGAACCAGTAGGCGATCATGTTGAGTCGTGGGAACGCGACATCCGGCGCACCAATCTGCAGCGGCATGATTGCGTTGGCGAAGCCGGCGAAGAGCGGAGTTGCGAACAGCAGCAGCATGATCGTGCCGTGCATGGTGAAGAACTGGTTGTAAACCTCATACGAGAGGTACTGCATGCCCGGGAATGCCAGCTCGGCCCGGATCGCCATAGCCAAAATGCCACCGAACAGGAAAAAGATCATCGAGGTGATGAAGTAGAGATTGCCGATCACCTTGTGGTCTGTGGTGACCATCCACTTCCAGGAGATCGTGCCCATTTGACGCTTGGGCGTGGCGATCTCGGCTGCGGTGGCCGTACGCTGCAGCGTCGTCATCGCGAACCCTCCTCAGATCCGGACTTCGCGGGGGCGTTGGCCTGGCTCGGACCCTTGGCTTCGCCGGTCTGACCTTTGGCCTCAAGCGAGTTCAGATATGCGTTGTACTCACTCTCACTCACTACGTGCACATTGAAAAGCATCGCCGAATGATAGGTGCCACACAATTCGGCGCACTTCCCGGCGAACACTCCCTCGGTTGTCGGCGTCATCTGGAGCGTGTTAACGCGCCCAGGGATAACGTCCAACTTTTCGTAGAACGAGATGACCCAGAACGAGTGAATCACGTCCGGGGAGGTGAGGTTGAACTCCACTAACTTGCCGACGGGAAGATAGAGATCAGGTGTCTTGTTGATCGTCCCGGCCTCCCAGACGTCTGACCCCACAGCTGGGTTATCAGCAGCCTTGTAGTTGAACGTCCAGGACCATTTCTGGCCTACAACGTCGATGGTGACCTCAGGGTTCGGCGATCTAGCTGTAACTGTGTTCTGGGCCAAAACCGTGTAGTAGAAGAGCACGGCGATGATGATGAAAGGCGCGATCGTGTAGAAGATCTCCATCGGCAGGTTGTAGCGGTTCTGCCGTGGCATTCTGGCGTGCTTGGTCTTGTAGCGGTTCGCGGCCCACAAGATGAGGCCCCACATCGCGAGGCCGACCGCGCCGGCTGCGATCCAGGTGCCGATCCATAAATCAAGAATGGGCTTTGACCGGTCGCTGGCAGGGGGTGGGAAGCCCAGCCGTTTCATTTGATCAACCAGCTCTGTTGAGCAGCCGGTGAGGAACAGCAGCCCGAACAAGGAAAGCGCCAACAAGCCGGGACGAACACGGCTGCCCAACCGGCTGCGGGCTGCGACCACCGTCATCTCATCAACAGCGGACCGTTGAGTCCTGCCACCCACGTTGCGCCTTTCGTCGGATCGGTACACACCGAGGAATCATGCCCGCCCACGGTCGCGGCGGCCACCCTTTCTTTGCTGTCAACCCTAACGTAGGAAGACGCTGCCATCACCGGTGTATGGGTGGCGTTTTTGGCGGTTCGCCGTGTGGCACGCCAGCGCTCGACGCGGCGGCTCGCGCGCTAGTTTCGAGGCGTGCCGCATCCTGTTTCTCAGGTCTTCTTGGACAGCTCTTCGGGTGAGCCAATGCTCGCCGAGGCCCGTCAGGCTTGGCTTGATGCGCAGCAGGCGGGATGGGGAGATCCGGCCCGGCTGCATCGGGCCGGACGCCTTGCCGCCCAAGCCATGGACCAGGCTCGCGAGGTGATAGCCGCCGCCGTAGGAGCACGACCGGACGAGGTCATCTTCACCGCGTCCGGCGTACACGCAAGTCAGGCTGCCGTCCTCGGACTGGCATTGGGTCGACGGCGGGTTGGTTCCCACATCGTCACAACGGCAATCGATCACTCCTCGGTGCTTGCGGCGG
>DATEWO010000340.1:0-4899 GCA_035257925.1 Propionibacteriaceae bacterium
CTGCCGAGGCCTTGCATGAGTCGCAGGGCGCTGCCGTAAGGCGTAGCCCACATCGTCTGCGGTGACCTGGAGACCTCAGCGTGGCAGCGTTGAATTGTCGAGATTATCGAGGAGTCGAGGTCGGTGATGCTCGATGCGAACTGACCGCCCCACCATTCGACAGTGGCCGGGCGGACCCGAAGCCAACCGTCGTCCTGGCAGGCGACGCCGACAGCTTCCTCGAGCGCGCGGCGGGCGGTCGGGATGCTTTCGCCGATGGCGACGCCCATCCGGCCCTCGGCCATGAGCGTGGCGGGTACACTCGATGCCCAGTCCCCAGCGGCTATCTTGCCGATCTCGATGGGAATCGGCAGCTCCCACCGCATCGCGAGTGAGTGCTTGATCGCGTTCCGTTCCTTCTCGAGGCGACGCAGAGCAGAGAAGATTGGGATGAACTTCTCAATCGCGCTGACCCCGGAGAGCCGGCGAGAGGCGTGAGTTGCTGCGCCGGGCACGGTGATACGGAACGTGAGGGCGCCGGCGCTGGCCGGCGCAATATCTAGTGATGTCGGCTCAGGGATCACGCATGCGTCCGCGCGCCAGCCGCGCCTCAGTAGCGCGTAGGTTCCCAGTCCGCCATCCTCCTCGCCGACAACCGTAGCTAGCACAAGATCGCCGCGCACAGGCACCTTGAGCTCGGTGAGGCCGCGAACCGCCCACAACGAGGCGACGAGTCCCGCTTTCATGTCGCAGGCGCCCCGACCCTCTACTTTGTTGCCTGTGACTCTTCCGCTGAACGGGTCTGCTCCCTCCCAGGCGAGCAGGTCACCGGGTGGGACGACGTCGACATGCGCATTAAGCATGAGCGACGGCCCGTTCCCGCGGCCCGCAACGCGGCCGACTACTCCCCATGCCTCCGAGCGATCGACCTCGACACCTGGGAAATCTGGCTCTGCGAGCGTCTCGTCGAGTGGGATCTGCCAGGTGTCGACGTCGAGGTCCATGTTGACCATGCGATCGGACAGGAGGTGCTGGATTTCAATTTCATTGTCCGAGCCCGACACGCTAGGCATTCGAACAAGCCCCGCGAGATCGGTGACGATCTGTGTCGCGTGCTCGTCGACATAGTTGAGCAGGTGGGCCCGCCAGGTGTCATGGTCTGGAAAGGTGGAGGAAGCCAACTCAGTCATCATCTCTCTGATGGCGATGGGGCCCCACTGAGCGAGCAGATTGAGCGGATCGCAGCGGTCATGAGTCCTCACCCTAGACGTGAAGATCGCGATCCGAGCTACGACAACGGTGCTCGTTTGAGGGTCGGCTTACGGTAGGCGGTCGGCCTACGCATCACCGGAATCCGGTGGCTCATGGTCCCGGACCAGGGCCTGTGTGAGAACCGAGAAGCTGTACGCCCTCAGCGCCAAGTCCCCGAACCAGTCCCGCACCAAATGTCCGACTCCCGGATTGGAGCCTCAGCGTTCCGCTTCGACACTGCGCTGCTTATCCTGATCATGCTCGACCGCGAAACCATCGCTGGACGGTTGAGGTGCGTGCACGTGGCGGCAGAGGGGATACCGGGATGAGAGTTGGGGTGTGGATGCCGACCGCGATGCCGTTCGAGCTGGAGCGAAGCTTCTTCTTGGACTGGGTGCGACTCGCTGATCAAGCTGGCTTCGACACACTAAGTTCGCTCGATCGTCCTAATTACGACATGTGGGATCCGCTCGCCTCGCTCGCCGGTGCCGCCGCGGTGACTCAGCGCATCCGCCTAGCCACCACCACCCTGCCACTGCCGAACCGCAACGAGGTGCTGGTCGCCAAGCAAGCCGCGGTGATCGACCGCCTCTCGAATGGCCGGCTGACGCTCGGCGTGTCGCTGGGCACCCGGCCGGACGACTACCAGGTCTTCGGGGCGACGCTGGAGCATCGCGTCACCCGCTTCCGCCACCAGGTCGCCACCCTCCGACGGGTATGGGCGGAGGCACGGCACAGTGACCGCGAGCACGGCGTACTGGGCCCGCCGCCGGTGCAGGACCCGGGGCCGCCGATCTGGATCGGCGCACTCACCGAGCGGGCTCGGCAGCGGGCTGTCGAACTGGGCGACGGGTTCATCTTCGGTGGCGCCGCCCGCCCGCCAACGATCGGACCGGCGATCCAGAGCATGCGCCCGCAGGCAACCGAGCGCGGCAAACTCGCCTTCAGCTTCAACGCGGTCGCCTACATCGCCATCGGCGGCGAACCCGAGTTCGCGGAAGCGGCCGCCCACCACCGGCGCTACTACCCGGTCCTGCCGGTGCCGGTGGAGCAGGCCATCCACCACGGCCCCATCGGCAAGATCAAAGACGTCGTCGCCGAGTACGCGGCCAGTGGCCTGGACCTGCTGATGTTGATGCCCGAGGTCCGCAGCTTGCGGCAGCTGGAGCTGCTTTCCGAGGAGGTCCTGCCCGAATACCAGCACTGACCCGCATCCTGCCGTCAGGGAGGCCGCTCCGCAGCGCAGGCGGCCTGCCGCAGTATGGCGGATGAACGCGGGCAGGAAGCACGCGCGTGTTAGACCTGGCAGATGGGCGTGAATGATCGCCGCAGAAGGTTCCGCCTGTGATACACGTTCCCGCAGGAATACGTCCCGGTAGCGGGTCGGTAGTCGGCCGCCTACGGCGTGACTCCCGAGTCGCTGGCGTTGTGGTCCGTCCAGCTTCTCCGACGAATCCGTAGGAGCACCGCGGCGGTGAGCACTTGCAACGCAGTCATTAAGCCGAACGTCTTGGCGTCCAACCGGCGATTTCCCGAAGAGCGACGTTAGGGCTGCCGTTGACAGCCAAGCACGCGCAGTCGAAAATCTGGCCTGACGCGACCATGCTGGCGGCACGGCTTGCGATGCCGGCTTGTGGTGGCACTCGGCACTCTCGCAAAGAAAATCGGGGAGATATGGGCACCGATGACGTTCGGGGACGGGTTAATGATCTCGCGGAGTCGACGTGGGCCTTTGCGGTGGTGTGTGCTAGCGCGGAGTCTGGCCTGCTCGCCGGGCTGGCCTCGCCGAGGCGGGTCGAGGAAGCCGCCGAGACCGCGGGTATGCCGGTCGAAATCGCAGCACGTGTGCTCGACGTGCTGGTCGCGCTCGGGTTTGCAGGGCGAAGCGGCGACACTTACCAATCCGTTGACGGTTTGCAGCCGACGATGACCGATGAGGGGATCGAGCAGTTGCAAGCCGAGCTGCGCACGACGTTCCAGCAGAGCCGTGACCTGGTCGATCGGGCCAAGCGGCGTACGCTCACCGCCGGGTGGATACACACTGATCCTGAGATCCTGCACGCGCAGGGCGCATCCGGTCGTGCGGGGGCACGGGCCCTGGCGGAGCAGGCGGTGCCGCGCCTTTCTGGGCTGGCTGGTCGCCTGAGCGCGCCGTCCGCGAGCTTCCTCGACGTCGGGGTCGGTGTGGGCGTCATCGCGATCGAAATGTGCCGCACGTATCCGACACTCCGCGTCGTCGGCCTTGAGCCCGCGGAGGCGCCGCGCCGCGAGGCACTGGCCAACATCGAGGCGGCAGGTTACTCCGATCGCACTGAGATCCGCGATCAGCGGGTCGAGGCCTTGACCGATGTGGAGGCATTCGACCTCGCCTACCTGCCGCAGGTGTTCTTGCCCGAGGATGCCTTCGTCCAAGGCTTGGCGACGGTGTGGCGGGCGCTGCGCCCCGGCGGCTGGCTAACCTTGCCGGCCATCAGTGTTCCAGGCAGCGACTTCCGGGCGGCGCTCTCACGGTTGCGAGACACGCTGTGGGGCGGCGGCGCCCGTTTTCCCGAGCAGGTGGCCGAGGCGGTCATGCGGTCCGGGTTCACCGACGTAGAAGTCCGGTCGGTTGGCGGCACCATGCATGCGGTGGTGGCGCGACGACCAGCTTGAGCAGCATGTTCGAGCCTTGGACCCGCTGCTAGTCCCCGACAGCCCCACGTCAACCGGAAGCCCTCCCGCAGCTGACAGGTCGTCGAGTGGCGAGCCGAGGTCCTGGCTTCGCCATACTCGATGTGAGGTCGCGTACGCGAGCTGCCGGCCAGCGGGCGCTGGTTACCCCTCAGCATGCGCGAGATGTGCGAATGGCCGCTCCGGTTCAGCTTGTTTGGGTCGCATCCGCTCGATGGTCCGATACACCGTGGATCGCCCGACGCCGAACAGTTCGGCGAGCTCAGCTTGATGTAGCTCCCCGAGTCGTGCATTTCGAGCAAATGCTTGGCCTGGTTCGGCCTCAGCTTCGGCTCTTGCCGCGAAGCCGACCCTTGGCTACTTTCATTCCCTCCCGGGCGCGCAGTCGGATCAGGTCCGATTCGAACTCAGCCGCCCTGGCCAGGACGTTGAACAGCAACCGCCCCACCGGGTCGGTCGGATCGTGGATTGAGCCGCCGGGGCTGAGCTTGACGTTCCGCCTGGTCAGCTCGTCGAGGATGTGCCGAGCGTCGGGCAGCGACCGGGCGAGCGGGTCCAGCTAGTCACCACCAACGGGTCACCAGCCCGACAGGCAGCCAGGGCTAATCACAGAGCGGGTCGGTCACGATTAGTGCCGGCGAGACCGTGATCGACATAGATACGATCATCACCGACACCGAGCGCGCGCAGGCCGTTGCGCTGGGAGGTCAGATTTTGGTGCTCTGCTGATACGGGTGCGTAGCCCGCCAAAGGTTCATTCATCCCCTGGCGATGACCCAGCCAGCTGCAGACGTCAAGCAGCACTATTCGGTGTCCGCAAGCGGGTCGGCTTACAAACAGCCTCATCCGCAGGGGCCCGCGGTCAGGGCTGCTGCGACTTTGCCGGGACTTCGCAGATCGGGTCGACGCATCCGTCCGCCGCGACATTGTCGTGGCGCTTAAGCCCTGCGTGGAAATTCTTCAGAACTAACTAGCCTTATCCAAGAACTTTCGGTCCAA
>DATEWO010000341.1:0-3686 GCA_035257925.1 Propionibacteriaceae bacterium
CGGCATCGACATAGCCGCTCCGTCCAACCTTGGGAGTCATCAACCAGATGTAGCCGGCGTCGGTGAGATCGGTCAGCGCATCGACCAGACTGTCGACCAGATCGCCGTCACCGTCCCGCCACCACAGCAGCACCAGGTCGACGGCCTCCATCGCCTCTTCGATGAGTTCGCCGTCGATCGCATCCTCGACCATGATCCGCACGTCGTCGTCGACATCCTCGTCCCAGCCGAGCTCCTGTACGACGAGGCCGCGGGCGAGGCCGAGCTTGTCACTCAAACTCTTGGATCCTCCCGCACCAGCTGTGGAGGTCACTCAAACCTCCATGATGTCGCCCAGGAGGACTGGCGGCCGCGGCGCGCATCGGCGCTCTGCTCACGGCGAGAGGAGATCCCGCTCATCCCGTCGTGCCGCCTCCTTTCAGCCATGGCTCCACTGGCACCGAAACCATCAATATCTGTCCGGGTGAACCTCTTGGGCACAGCCTGCCAGAGGCATGCTGCCCCGCGTAACCCCACGTCACGGTTGGAGGACAGCTGCTGGCCCGCGGCGGGCTGCAGTTGATCATGCGGAAGTGACAGGATGGGTGTGCAACGTTGCGATCTGCACCCCAGCCCCCACCGGAGTTGGATGAGATGTAAGGAGCTTTCATGGCTACGCCAGGACCTCATCCCGCCATCACTGCTGACGGCTTGCCAAGCCAACTACCCGACATCGATCCGGATGAGACTGGTGACTGGCTCGAGTCGCTGGACGGCTTGCTGCAGGAAAAAGGAAGAAACCGTGCCCGGTTCATCATGCTCAAACTGCTCGAGCAAGCGCGAGCGCGCCAGGTAGGCCTGCCTGCGCTGCGAAGCAGCGATTACATCAACACGATTCCACCCGAAGCCGAGCCCTGGTTCCCCGGTGACGAGCACGTCGAGCGCCGGATTCGTGCTTATATCCGATGGAACGCGGCGATCATGGTGAGCAAGGCCAACCGCAAGGGGCTTGAGGTGGGCGGTCACATCGCGACCTACCAGAGCGCCGCCAGCCTGTATGAGGTGGGCTTCAACCACTTCTTCCGCGGCAAGGATCATCCCGGCGGCGGCGACCACGTCTTCATCCAGGGCCATGCGTCTCCCGGTATCTATGCGCGGGCGTACCTCGAAGGACGGCTCACCACCGACCAGCTGGACGCCTTTCGGCAGGAAGTGTCGCACGGACCCAGCAACGGGCTGTCCTCCTACCCCCACCCCAGGCTGATGCCACATTTCTGGGAATTTCCGACCGTTTCCATGGGTATCGGCGCCATCAACTCGATCTACCAGGCGCGGTTCAACCGCTACCTGCACAACCGCGGCATCAAAGACACCTCCCAACAACGCATCTGGGGGTTTCTCGGTGACGGCGAGATGGGCGAGCCCGAGTCGCTCGGAGCCATTGGACTGCCTGCCAGGGAGGAGCTCGACAACCTCACCTGGGTGATCAACTGCAACCTGCAACAACTGGACGGTCCGGTCCGCGGTAATGGCAAGATCGTCCAAGAGCTCGAGTCGATCTTCCTCGGTGCCGGCTGGCACGTGATCAAGGTGCTGTGGGGGCGCGACTGGGATCCGCTGCTGGCGGCAGATTCCGATGGTGTGCTGGTCAACAAGATGAACACCACCCCGGACGGGCAGTTCCAGACCTACCTGGTGGAGGACGGGGCCTACATCCGTAACAACTTCTTCTCCGATCCGCGGCTGCAGAAGATGGTCTCGGGAATGTCCGACGATCAGATCAAGGTGCTCTCCCGTGGCGGGCACGACTACCGCAAGGTGTACGCGGCGTTCAAGGCGGCCACCGAACACGTTGGCCAGCCGACAGTGATCTTGGCTCAGACAGTCAAGGGCTGGACCATTGGCGCTCTGGAGGGCAGGAACGCCACCCACCAGATGAAGAAACTGACCACGAAGGACCTCAAGGCCTTCCGGGATCGCCTGTACCTGGAAATCCCGGACAGCCAGCTCGAGGACGCGTACAACCCGCCTTACTATCACCCGGGCAACGACTCGGAGGAGATCAAGTACCTGCAGGAGCGGCGCCGGCAGTTGATGGGCTACCTCCCCGAGCGTCGGGTGCGGCCTACGATCATCAAACTCCCGGGTGATGAGGTTTACGCGCCACTGATGGAGCCGGCTGGGGAGAAGACCAAGGTCGCCACCACCCAGGCGTTTGTGCGGCTGCTCCGGGATCTGATGCGGGACAAGGAGATCGGCCACCGGATCGTGCCGATCGCGCCGGATGAGTTCCGTACCTTCGGCATGGACTCGATGTTCCCGACCGCCAAGATCTACAACCCGCATGGCCAGAGCTACGAGTCGGTTGACCGCAAGCTGCTGTTGTCGTACAAGGAATCTGAGAAGGGGCAGCTGCTGCACGAAGGCATCTCCGAGATCGGCGCCATGGGCTCGATGACCGCCGCCGGCTCGGCGTACGCCATGCACGGCGAGCCAATGATCCCGTTCTACATCTTCTATTCGATGTTCGGCTTCCAGCGGACCGGAGACTGGCTCTGGGCGATGGCGGACCAACTGGCGCGGGGGTTCCTGCTTGGGGCAACCGCAGGCCGCACCACGCTGACAGGCGAGGGCCTGCAGCATGCGGACGGCCACTCGCCCCTACTTGCCAGTACCAACCCCGCCGTCGTCCACTACGACCCAGCCTTCGGCTACGAGATCGCGCACATTGTCAAAGAGGGCCTGCGACGCATGTACGGCCATGACGATCCCGACCACCCGGACGGTGAGGACCTGATCTACTACCTCACCGTCTACAACGAGCCCGTCACTCAGCCGGGCGCCCCAGAAAACCTTGACGTGGAGGCGCTGTTGCGCGGCATCTACCACTACGCTGCAGCGCCGTTGGAGGGGGATCGGCCACGCGCCCAGCTCCTAGCCTCCGGCGTGGCGATGACCGCAGCGCTCAAGGCGCAGCGGATGCTGGCTGATGAGTGGGGCGTTGCCGCGGACCTCTGGTCGGTGACTTCGTGGAACGAGCTACGCCGGGACGCTGTCGATGTGGAGCACTGGAACCTCACCCACCCCAGTGAGGAACGCCGCTCGCCGTATGTCACAACCGCTCTGGACGGCACTCCAGGACCGGTGATCGCGGTCAGCGACTACATGCGCGCTGTCCAAGATCAGATAGCTCCGTGGGTGCGTCACACCTGGTGCTCGCTGGGCACCGACGGCTTCGGGTTCGCTGACACCCGGGCGGCGGCACGGCGTTACTTCCTGGTCGACGCTGAGTCGATCGTGGTGGCAACGCTGCAGTCCCTCGCCCGCGACGGTCTGTATGACGGCAACGCAGCTGCCGAGGCCTTTGATCGCTATTCCCTCGGCGACCCAACAGCGGTTGCCGGGGTTGCCCAAGAAGGCGCCGGCGCGTAAGGGGCTTCCCTGCCTGAAAGTGGTCAGATACGACACGAAATTCGACGGGGGTCGTGTTGTTCCTGACCACTTGCCGAATGGCTCAGTCCCCTGTTGTGAGCTGAAGGGCAGTCTTGACATCATCGACGGCTTGGGCGTTACCGGCGATCTGCCACCGGTTCTTGTTCAGCACGAGCTCCTCGGCAACTCCACCTGCGCCGATAACAAGCGCCGCGCCCGGGTACCAATCCCACCCATTCAGATTCGCCTGGAGAAACACACCGAGCCTGCCGCTC
>DATEWO010000342.1:0-9795 GCA_035257925.1 Propionibacteriaceae bacterium
GACCTGGCTGCCGCAGTCGCTGCCGTTGTCGCTGGACAGGTGCGACTGGACGCCCAGCAGGCCAAAGCGGGTCAGGTAGTCCGTGATCAGTATCAGCAGCAGACCAATCTGCTACCCATTGCGCTGGTCGTCGATCCCAACTCCACCGAGGACCTGCAGACGCGCCTGCAATGGTCGACCACTCTCTTCGACAGCGCCCAGGCCGAGATCGATCGGCTGACGGCGTTGCAACGCCAGCTGAACGCAGCCCGGGCGCGGAAGAGCGAGCTCGAGGCGACCGTTGCCGCGGCACGCCGGGAAGCTGCTGCCAATCTCAAGATCAAGAAAGGGCTTCAGGCTCGCGCCGCGGCGGAGGAAGAAACAGTCGCACAGCTGGTGCGTCAGCGGAAAGCCTCTGAAGATGCCGCCGCAGCCGATGTGGCACAAGACAAGGCGCGCTATTCCGAATTGATCAAGGAACGGGCGTCGGTCGAGCGGCGCATCGCGGCGCGAATAGCGAAGGCCGCGGCGAAGCGCAAGGCCGCCGAACGGGCTGCAGAGCGCAAGCGGGCGGCCGAAGCGCGGCGGTCGCACTCGACCAGCAAGCACACCCAGCGCTCCCGGCAGACTCGACGCTCCACCATGTCGAGCGCCGGCCATGGCTTTTCGTATCCGGTGCCGGCTCGAGTCACCTCCGCGTTCGGAATGCGCTTTCACCCGGTGCTCCGCTACTGGAAACTGCACGATGGCACCGACCTGGGCGCCGGCTGTGGCACACCAATTCGGGCTCCCCGTGCGGGTCGGGTCGCGGAGCGCTACTACAACGCCGGTTATGGCAAGCGGCTGATGATCGACCACGGCTACGTCCGCGGCAGGTATGTGACTACGGGTTACAACCACGCCAGCCGCTACATCGTCCGGGTGGGTCAGCGTGTTCAGAAGGGACAAGTCATCGGCTATGTCGGTTCCACCGGCTTCTCGACCGGCTGCCACCTCCATCTGATGGTCTGGCTGAACGGTCGGCTGCGGAACCCGATGACCTGGTTCTGAACCTCCAAAGGAGGAGGATGGGCCCATGGCGAAGGAGAAGGGCCGCAAACTGATTGCGCAGAACCGCAAGGCCCGGTACGACTACCACATCCATGACACGTACGAGGCTGGGATCGTGCTCAGCGGCACCGAGGTGAAGTCGCTACGCGAAGGGCGCGCCAACCTGACCGATGCCTACGCCACCGTGGACGACGGCGAAGTGTGGTTGCGGGCGGCGCACATTCCCGAGTACACGCACGGGACCTGGACCAACCACAACGCGCGCCGGACCCGCAAGCTGTTGCTCAGCCGTCGTGAGATCGTCAAGATCCAGCGCGACCTGACCACCGCCGGCACCACTTTGGTGCCGTTGTCGCTTTACTTCTCAGACGGGTACGCCAAGGTCGAGATCGCGCTGGCTAGTGGCAAGCGTGAGTACGACAAGCGCCAGTCCATTGCAGCCCGGGAATCAAGGCGAGAGGCCGAGCGGGCGATGGCCGCCCGCAATCGGGGACAATAAAGCAATGGTGCAATTCCGCGTGTCCGCTGCCGAACGCCCTTGGCAGGTCCGTGGCCGATTCGCTCGGGGCGTAGCCGCGTTCCTCTTCATGTCACTCGCCGCGTTGGTGTGGGCTTTCATCGCGCCGACCCCCGCGCACGCCGCGGACGATCAGATCGACTCCTTCAACGTCGACTACAACGTCCAGCCCAGCGGCGTGGTCAAGGTGAAGGAGACGATCACCTATCGTTTCGGTGACAACTCAGGACGTCACGGCATCGAGCGATTTCTCGTCACCCGGGAGCCGTACGACGAGACCCAGGATGCCGTCTACCAGATCACCAACATCAGCGTGACGAGCCCAGACGACGTAGCGACCCAGTTCAGTTCGCGTACCGATGAGGCGAAGGGTGGCCGCGAGGAACAGCTCAGGCTGCGCATCGGCGACCCGGATCGGACCATTTCCGCACCCACCGCGACGTATGTCATCTCCTACGACCTGGCCGGTGCCATGCGCACCTCGGGCAGCTACGACGAGTTCTACTGGGATGCCACCGGTCTGGATTGGACGGCCTCCATCAAACAGGTCGCAGTCTCGATTGCCGTGCCGGGCGGCGTTCAGGACACGACCTGCACCTACGGCCCGGTCAACAGCACCGAACAATGTGCGGCCAAGATCGTTGACGGTAAGGCCCAATACACCCGGAGCAACCTCGCCCCCGGGGAGGGCGTCACGGTTAGCGCCAAGATCAAAGCCGGCCTAGTGGCGGATAACAAGCCGCACCTCGAACCGGACGGTTCCAAGCTCTCCTCAGGCGAGCGGGTCGGCGCGATCGCCCTCGGTGCCGTTGGTCTTCTGATCACCGTCGGATCGCCGCTCGTCGGAGTGTTGTGGTGGCGCAAGAACGGGCGGGACCAGCGCTACGCCGGCCTGCCGCCAGGTACAGTCCCGCTGGCTGGCCAGGAAGCGCAGGTTGTGCCGAATGACCCAGACATCCCTATCCCCGTCGCGTTCTCTCCACCCAAGATCCCGGTCGCGGAGGCGGGTCTGCTGATAGACGGCCAAGTTGATTCCCGTGAGACGGCAGCCACGATCATCGACCTGGCCGTACGCGGTGCAGTGAAGGTGCAGAGCCTGGGCGAGGACGACTTCCAGGTGATCTTGGTGGACCCGAACAGGGCCGCAGCCCCGCATGAGATGGTGCTGCTGAACAGCCTGTTCGGCGGCGATCCGCCGGGCGCGGTCAGGGATCTTTCGGCGAAGGGCAGCCTGGCGAGCGCTCACGAGGCTATGCGGGACTCGGTACGCAATCAGGTCACCGCTCGCGGCTGGTTCCGCAAGGTTCCCTCGGCGGCGGCCCGCAGCGTCAGTTTCGGTGTGATCGCCATCGCTGTGTTCGCGGCTTTTGCCGTGGGCGCCTGGGTGCTGTTGCTCCTCATCCCGCTGCTGCCGATCATCATCACCGTGGCCGTGATCCGCTTCAAGCTCCGGCGGGGTCAGCGCACGGCCGAAGGTCGTGCGGTCTGCGATCAGGTCGAGGGCTTCAAGACCTATCTCGCCACTGCAGAGGCCGACCAGCTCCAGTTCGAGGAGGGCGAGGACATCTTCTCGAAGTACCTGCCCTGGGCGATCATCTTCGAGCTCGCCGACCGTTGGGCGAAGATCTGTGCCGACCTCGTGGCGATGGGTCGGCTGCCAGACGTCGTTCCCTATTGGTACATCGGGAACTATCACCTGGCGGCCTTCAACACCTCGTTCCTCACCAGCAGCCTGACCAGCGCTGCCACGCCGCTGCCTGCTGCCGGTAGCAGTGGCACGGGCTTCGGTGGCGGCAGCTCGTTCAGCGGAGGCGGCTTCTCAGGCGGCGGCGGCGGTGGCGGGGGTGGCGGCAGCTGGGGACAGCCGACCGGTCAGCTGGCTTATCGGGGTAGGTCCGGGGGAGTGCCCGATGGTGCATCACCGGCCACCGAACCATGCTGGTCAACATGAACGCGATCTACGAGCACCCCAGCCTCAAAATGCAGGTCACGCCTGAACAACGTGATCGCGCCGAATCCTGGCTCAAGGATGCCTACGCCGACGGCCGGATCAGTGAGTCGGAGTTCGACCGGCGGATCGGGCAGGTTCTCACCGCTGACTCCCGCAAGGAGCTCAACGAGGCCTTCTACGGTCTGGTCCAAATACCTACTCCATCCCGGGCTCTCGGCGCCCACCCCGCCTACCAGCCACTGGTCCGACCTGAGACACGTGAACAGGCGGGTCGTGGCGCGGCCGCAGTGGCCCACTTCTCGGTCTTCTTCCTCTGGCTCTTCGGGCCAGGTCTGGTTTACGCCCTGTCGACACCCGGGACGTACGCGCGCAGAGAAGCGGCCAAGTCGTTCAACTTCCAGCTGATCTCCTCGATCGCGTTCGTGCTGGTCGCCATCTTGGGTGGTGTGACTGGTCTTGACATCTTCGGCTGGTTGCTGCCGTTCATGGGTCTCGGCTGGTTGGTCCTCACGATCGTCGGCGGCGCCAAGGCTATGCAGGGCGAGGATTGGAAGAACCCGGTCAAGAACGTGATCAAGCTCGAGGTGCTGTCGGAGAAGTAGCGCGCATCATGGCGCCGGATCCACTGGGTCCGGCGCTATTTGCGTCTCCGCGGGGAATCAATTGGGCTGCCGGTGCATTGCATGATCGGTAGACTTGGTCCGGTTGCGGTCGATCCCAACCGCACTGGTGGTCGCAAGCACAACTCAATAGGGGGTGATCGGTTTCGACTTGGGTTGATAGTCCCAGGAGAAGCGGGCCGAGAATCCAGGGTCAACTCGTAAATGTTCCTTGGAAACCAATAAGTGCCAAAGCAGAACGCACTGACTTCGCTCTCGCTGCCTAAACAGTGATCGAAGGGTCAGACCGGGCGAGCCTCCGTCCCGGATCCTGGCCTCATCAAGGAGGCTTTACCTGCTGAGAGTGGGCTCAGGGCTTAGCAGGGAAATGAACTGAGTCTGGGCTTGTCTGCAACGTGCTGGCGCGAGTGCAGGAGCCGAGAGAACGCCTAGCCAGCTGCGCCCGGAGAAGACCTGGTTCGTCACTCGAGGACGCGGGTTCGATTCCCGCCACCTCCACTCACTAGCACCCTGCACGTATCAAGACGGCGGCCTCGCCGTCCGCGCCGCACAGCCTCAAGCCTGGCCAGATTGTCCTCGGGAGCAGCTGGGTTGAGACTGGCCCCGTGACCTACCTGCCGCCGCTGCGGGATCCGGTTCGCACCATCGGCCGACGGACATTCGATTTTGATCATGAAATCGTCGTGATGGGAATCGTGAATCGTACGCCGGATTCCTTCTTCGACCAGGGCCGCACGTTCGCACTTGATCACGCCGTCGCCGCCGCACTGGCTGCGGATGATGCCGGCGCTGGCTGGATTGACATCGGGGGCGTGCCGTTCTCACCGGACACGCCGGAGGTCACGTTGGCCGAGGAGATCGACCGTGTGGTGCCGGTGGTTGAGCAGGTCTCAGCGCGAAGCGACATCGTGATCTCCGTTGATACCTTCCGTCCAGAAGTTGCGGCCCAAGGCATCGCCGCGGGAGCCGCAGTCATCAACGACACCAGCGGGTTGCACCGTCCTGAGCTGGCCGACGTGGTTGCCGCACAAGGCGCAACGGTGGTGATCACCCACAGCCTGGCCCTGCCGCGGCAGCACCACTATCAACCGCACTATTCCGACATCACCTCCGAGATCAAGGCGTTCCTCGCCGAACGTGTGCAGCTGGCGATAGATCACGGGGTCCCGGAGAGCCGGATCGTTATCGACCCCGGCCACGATCTCAACAAGAACACACTGCACACCCTGGAATTGACGCGGCGGCTGGCTGCGGTTGCTGATCTTGGGCTTCCGATGCTGGCGGCAGTTTCGAACAAGGATTTCATCGGCGAGGCGACTGGCTTGCTCAAATCCGACCGGACGCCACCCTCGATCGCGGCCGCGACCATCTGTGTTCTCAATGGCGCCCGGATTTTGCGAATGCATGACGTCGCCGCGTCGGTGGCGGCGGCCCGGATGATCGAGGCGGTTCTGGGGTTCCGGCCACCCGCATACCTGCACCACAACATGAGCTGAGATCACAGCACGGTCGCTGTCAGTAAGGGCAACTACTGTGTTTGCCATGGACGTGTGGTCGCGGGAACGTGTCCTGTCCCACGCCCCCGACCGAGCCTCCGCGCGGGCAGCTGCGGCCCTTGCAGACATCCAGGCCTGGCGTGATACCGGCGCCGACCCTTCCTGCGTCTGGGGAGTGTGGGCTGACGGCAGTCAGGCGTACCAGATTGTTGTCGATCTGAGCTCGCCCCCGGCGTACGCCTGTAGCTGCCCGAGCCGAAAGGTGCCGTGCAAGCACTCGCTTGGCCTGCTGCTGCAATGGAGTGCCGGCAAGGTGCTGCCTGGCGAACCGCCAGACTTCGCAACGGCCTGGTTGCGTAGACGGGCAGCGCGGCGGAGCCAGCTGCCGCCTGCGGGGAGCCAGACGGGCGAGCTAGCTGATCCCGTGGCGGCGGCCAAGCGCGCCACTGCGCGTGCCGAGCGGGTAGCCAGCGGGCTTGACGAACTCGATCAGTGGCTGTGCGACCAGGTGCGCGGTGGCATCGCCGGCTTGGAAAGGGCCGGCTATGCACACTTCGACAGAATGGCCGCGCGGCTGGTTGATGCCCAGGCCCCGGGAGTTGCTGGCATGGTGCGATCCATCCCTGCCGAGTTTGCCAATGCCGGGTGGCCGAGCCGGGTGCTCGAGCAGCTGGGAGCATTGCATCTGCTGGTCCAGGCGCACCGACGACTTGATCAGCTGCCGGCGGACCTCGCGGCGACCGTCCGGGCCCGGATCGGCTATTCGGTCAGCAAGGCTGAAGTCCTTGCCCTCCCGGGCGTCCTGGACCATTGGTTTGCAGTGGGCATGGTCGACACCGCCGAATACCGGCTCGACACCCGGCGGGTGTGGCTCCATGGCGCTGCCTCGGGTCGCTGGGCCGTGATCATGAGCTTCGCACCGCCCGGTGGCATGTTGGATGCGACGGTCATGGCCGGTCACGTGCTTCACGCCCGGCTGCACTTCTACCCAGGCGCTGGGCAATTCCGCGCACTGCTAGGGGAGCAGACCAGTGCGACCGCCGGTCCGGCGATGCCGCCGGCCGAGTCATTCGCCGACGTACGCGCCCGCTTCGCCCAACTGGTGGCTTCCGACCCCTGGGCGGTACGGATGCCGGCAGTGATCAAGGCTGTTCCCGTCCCAGGCACCAGAGGGTGGCGATTGCGGGCTGACGACGGCATGTGCTGCGACATCATCGACCTTCCAGAAGAGCCATGGCCGCTGCTCGCCCGCTCCGCGGGTGAGCCAATCGAGGTCTTCGGCGAATGGACCACTCGCGGCTTCCGGCCGCTGAGTCTGCTCGGCACCGACGCCACCGAGCCGTTCAGCACCGCGGTTGTGGCAAGGGCGGCCTAGTGACGGCGGTGTGGGAAGACGTTGTCACGGTGGGGCTCATCGGCACGGACCGGCGGCCCGTCCCAGATCAGCTGCCACCAAGTTGGGGGACAGAACCCAACCACGGCACGGATCCAGCGCACGCGGTGTTGTCGCTGGCCGCCCGGCATCGTGCAGTTACCCGAGCAGGAGGTCTCTTGGCGTCCTGCCCGCCGGCACCGTTTGGCCCAACCGACCCGCAGCCCGTCGCAAGTCGCGCGGCCCACGAGATCCTGGACCGATTGTTGGCCCCGCCACAGATCGAGCTGCTCAATCTGTGGTTGGTCGCTGCCGTTCAGCATGGTCAGCGGGCGTCCTCCAGCTATTGGACACCGCTCGCTATGGTGGCGGCTCGGACCGCTGCGATGGACCAGGCGGCGCTCGCTCGGGCAATTGGGGAGCGCGGCGTGTGGTTTGTCGCGCAGAATCCACAGTGGGCTCGGCTAGCCAGCACTCTGCGATCCAACCTGCACGATGATCTGATGCAAGATCCCAGCGCGCCGAGTGTGGCGGTGGCCGACGATGAAGTAATTGCC
Source organism: Propionibacteriaceae bacterium (assembly GCA_035257925.1). Taxonomy (GTDB): domain Bacteria; phylum Actinomycetota; class Actinomycetes; order Propionibacteriales; family Propionibacteriaceae; genus Microlunatus. The sequence continues at coordinate 7,543 of DATEWO010000342.1, forward strand.
GATCCGCAGCTGATCCTGCGCGCCCCGACGCCATGGTCAAGACAATTCAGCGAGACAATCCTCAAGATCATCGGCAGCGGCCGGCTCAGGGAACATCGATCCCGCTACGCCGCAACAATCGCGCTGCGCTTGCCACTGGAGCACTACGAGCTCTTGCGGTCAGCCGCGCAGCAGAGGCCGGCGCCGGATGAGGCGCTGACGCCGCTAGCGTTGCGGTCGGTACGTGAGGCTTACCGGACCCTGGAGCGCATTGTGTGGGTTCGCATCGAGATACAGAGCGCCTTCGCCGGCGAGCCGGTTGCGGTTCAGCGCCTCGAGCTAGCGCCGTGGTGATGTCGGCGAAAGGCGTGCGGCAAGCACAAGGAGATCCAGTGAGCCACCAGTTCGAGCCGGCGAGTCAGCCGCTCCGGCCCCATGCTGAGCAGGCCTACCGGGCTGAGCTAGCCGCCCTGCGGGCCACGGACGACCGCCCGCGGCCGCCGCATTGGCAGCTTTCCCCGTGGGCGGTTGTGACCTATCTGATGGGCGGCACCCTTGCCGACGGCACCGTGATCTCAGCAAAGTATGTCGGCTATCGCCGGCTGATCGAGGTCGCCGTGGCGACCCTGGCAACCGACCGAGCGTTGCTCCTGCTCGGTGTGCCCGGTACCGCCAAGTCCTGGGTATCGGAGCACCTGGCAGCTGCCATCTCAAACGACTCGACTCTGATGATCCAGGGCACCTCAGGTACCGCGGAGGAGGCGATCCGTTATGGCTGGAACTATGCCCGACTGCTTGCCGAGGGCCCGAGCCCACAGGCGCTGGTTCCCTCGCCGGTGATGGTGGCGATGGAACACGGCTCGATTGCGCGGATCGAGGAACTGACGCGAATCCCCGCCGAAGTGCAGGACGCGCTGATCACGATTCTGTCTGAGAAGACGCTGCCGATCCCGGAGCTGGGTGGAGAAACCCAGGCTCTGCGAGGCTTCAATGTGATAGCCACGGCCAACGACCGCGACAAGGGCATCAACGAGCTGTCCTCGGCGCTCCGTCGACGTTTCAACACCGTCGTCATGCCGCTTCCAGACAGTGAGGACGACGAGGTGAACATCGTCACGACTCGGGTAGCAGACCTCTCGACCTCCCTTGAGCTGCCTGAGGTGCCGGCGGCCGTCGATGAGATCCGCCGGGTGGTGACGGTGTTCCGCGAACTGCGATCGGGCGTCACCGCGGACGGCCGCACCAAGATCAAGTCACCGTCGGGTTCGCTCTCGACGGCGGAGGCGATCTCGGTGATTACGAGTGGGATTGCTCTCTCAGCACACTTCGGCGACGGCCAGCTCAGACCAGCCGACGTTGCTGCCGGCATCGTTGGGGCAGTGGTCAAAGACCCGATCGCAGATCAGGTGGCGTGGAGCGAGTACCTCGAGGTGGTCGCCCGCGAGCGGGAAGGCTGGTCTGAGTTCTACACCGCCTGCCGCGACGTCTCGTGACATCCACGCTCTCTCCTCTCGCGGTTGACGATCATGGTGTCGATCATGACTTCGACCGTGCCGCGGGAGAGCGACCGCCCGTCGAAGTCTTCGGTATCCGCCACCATGGTCCCGGTTCAGCCCGCTCACTTGTCGCGGCGCTGGTGGACTACCAGCCGGATGCCGTGCTCATCGAAGGTCCTGCCGACGCCGATCCATTGCTCCGCTGGGTGCTGGCGGATGGAATGACACCGCCACTTGCGCTGCTGGGCTACGCCACGGATCGTCCGCAAACCGCCGCGTTCTGGCCGTACGCGGTCTTCTCGCCTGAGTGGCAGGCCATGAAGTACGCGCTCCAACGTGATGTCGAAGTTGCCTTCTGCGACCTTCCGGCAGCCGCGGTGCTCGCCCGGTGGCCGCGCGGGGCGACTCACGACGATGATGATGAGCCGGTACAGACGGCCGATGAGCCAGCCGAGACCCTCCGACCAATTTCGCTCGAGCAGCATGATCCGCTGGCTGTACTAGCACAAGCCGCCGGCTATGACGACCCGGAGCGGTGGTGGGACGATCTTGTGGAGTCGCGGCTGGATTCGTCATCCCCCTTCCCCATGATCACCGAGGCGATGGGGGAGCTGCGGATGATCATGGGCCAAGACGGCCGCGATGCGGAGCGTGAGACCCGGCGCGAGGCGTACATGCGGCAGCAGATCCGGGCGGCTCTCAAGCGTGGTCGAGAACGCGTGGCAGTGGTCTGCGGCGCCTGGCACGCGCCCATGCTGCGTTGGCCGCTGCCGCCGGC
>DATEWO010000343.1:0-3274 GCA_035257925.1 Propionibacteriaceae bacterium
ACGACCTTGAGGCCCGCCATATCCTGTCCGGCGGCCCGTACCGCGATGCTCGGGTCGGCCAGTACAGCGACCGCCACGGCAAAGAGTTCGGCAGGATCAGGCAGCCGTCCCGGCCCGGCGTCCGGCCCGGTCAGCCGTCCCGTGTCGGGCCTCACGACGACAACTCCCCGGCTCCGCAGCGTGTCCACGTTGGCCTGGGTAGCTGCGTGCAGCCACATCTCGCTGTGCATGGCCGGGGCGAAAACAATCGGGCAGTGCGTGGTCAGCAAGACATTCGTCAGCAAGTCGTCGGCGCGTCCTGACGCGGCCCGCGCCAGCAGATCGGCGGTCGCAGGGGCAACGAAGACCAAGTCGACCTCTTGCCCGATCTTGACGTGCGGCACCAGATGCGCATCGTCAAACACCGAAGTGTGCACTGGACGGCCGGACAGCGCGGCCCAGGTACTTGTACCGATGAATTCCAGCGCTGCCAGGGTCGGCACCACGGTGACCTCGTGGCCGGCCCCGAGTAGACGACGTAAGAGATCGCACGCTTTGTACGCGGCGATGCCGCCAGACACCCCGAGGACGATGCGACTCATCGCGTCCTCCTGTTGGTCAATGGTGGCGGCGGCTGCTCAAGCAGGCTCGAAGGGTGACTCCGTAGCCTCGTCTTCTGGCGCTTCAGGGTCGACGTCGGTGCACGTCAGTTTGCCCTCGTTAACCTCACGCAGCGCGATAGAGAGGGGCTTCTCCTGCACTGTGGTCTCAACCAGTGGGCCAACGTGGTCCAAAAGGCCCTCCCCGAGCTGGGAGTAATAGGCGTTGATCTGTCGAGCCCGCTTGGCCGCGAACAAGACCAGCTTGTACTTGGAATCTGACTTCGTCAGAAGCTCGTCGATCGGTGGATTGGTGATCCCCTCAGCAAGCAAATGCTTTCCAGACACGTATGAACCTTCGGTTTGGGTGAACAAGCCAGCGCCGTCACACGGCTTGCGCTTGTCAGATGTCACTGAATCAGCACACGCCAAAGTGCTCTGCACGGCTACAGACAGAGCAAGGCTACCAAGTCTTTGACCGCCTGGCCTATTTCGCCATTCACGACCACGAAGTCGAACTCAGCCTGAGCCGCCATCTCGGCTCGCGCCGTCTCGAGCCGTCGCTCCCGCTGCACGGCCGACTCGGTACCACGCCCTACCTGTCGGCGTACCAGCTCTTCCCACGACGGTGGTGCGAGGAAGACGAACCGGGCATCGGGCCAGCTGGCCCGTACTTGCCGGGCACCCTGCAGGTCGATCTCTAACAAGGCGGGGCGTCCGTCAGCGATCGCCTGCAGCACGGGAGCGCGTGGCGTGCCGTAGCGGTGCACACCGTGCACGGTCGCCCACTCCAGCAGAGCACCTTTGGCAATCAGCGCATCGAATTCCTCGGCAGATACGAAGTGGTAGTGCAGACCTTCAATCTCACCCGGCCGTGGCGGTCGGGTGGTAACCGAAACGGAAACGAAGATCTCTGGATGTTGCTTGGCGAGGCGCGCGACGACGGTTCCCTTGCCCACTGCAGTCGGACCCGAGACTACGGTGAGACCCGCCGGCGAACTCACGGGTGCCGGGACGGCGTGGACCGGTCCGAGAACTCGGCGATCAGGGCAGCGGTCTGATGTTTTCCTAAACCCCGCAACCGGCGGTTGGCTGCGATATCGAGCCGTTCCATGACCTTGCTCGCGCGGACTGTGCCCACTCGAGGCAAGGCCTTCAAGACATCGATGACTTTGGCGTGGGCGATGACGTCGTCAGACTCAGCAAGGTCTAGCACCTGGGCGAGGCTGCGCTCGCCGGATCGGAGAGCCTGCTTCATCTCGGCTCGGCGACGTCGCGCCTCGGTCGCGGCGTGCCGTGCTTGCTGGCGCTGCTCGTCGCTCAAGGGGGGAATCGTCACAGCTCGCGTCCTCATCTGGCGGCCCGGTTTTTGGATCCGCCAATCCGCGGCGAATCAGTCGGAGATTTGAGAACTTACCTCAACCTGATGACTGCTTTCATCTCCCCCAGTACCCGTGTCGCGGCTGCCTGCAGGTCAGCCGGTGTGGGACCAGCCGACATGACGTCGCGACTGGTGGATGGCAGCACCAATTCGGTTGCGTCACGAAAGACCGCAGGGAGATCAGCCGCAGTACCGCCTTGTGCTCCGATACCGGGAGCGAGGATCGACCCGCGGAGAGTCGCGAAGTCAGTCGTCGTCGGTCCAATAGTTGCGCCAACTACGACCCCAACCGGACCGAGACTGGCGCCTGGCTTGCAACGAACAGCGTTCCGGCTCGCCGCCTCATCGATGATGATCTGGCCCACTCTTCGACCGTCCGCTGCCCGAGCGTGCTGGACCTGAGCACCTTCGGGATTACTGGTCAGAGCGAGGACGTAGACGCCGCGCCCCCCTCGATCGGCCAGGTCGATCGCGCCGTCCAATGAGCCGAAGCCAAGATACGGGCTGAGCGTCACCGCGTCGGCGGCAAGCGGTGAGCCATCGCTGAGATAAGCCGCCGCGTAGGCGTCCATGGTTGACCCGACGTCACCCCGTTTCACATCGAGCAGTGAAAGGGCTCCGGCTGCCTTGATGTCGGCCAAGGTGCGCTCCAGAACAGCGATTCCGGCCGCACCGTACGCCTCGAAGAACGCCGACTGCGGTTTGAAGACCGGCACCATCCCACCCAATGCCTCGATCATGCCGCGGGCGCAGCGTTCCAAGCCTTGCGCATCGGCAGCAAGGCCCCACGCGGCGAGCAGGCTTGGATGTGGATCGATACCCACACAGAGCGCGCCGCGTTCGGCGGTCAAGGCCGCAAGGCGTTCACCGTAGGAGCTGATCACGTGCTCGGTGTTCAATTGCTCGCTCCGCTCGCCACGGATCGGGCCGTTAGCCGATTCAGATCAGCGACCAATGCCGGACCGCTGAAGATGTAGCCGGTGTAGATCTGCAACAAGCTGGCCCCGGCATCCAGCATCGCCTGGCCATCATCGCGGCTCATGATGCCTCCGACACCAATGATCGGCAATGTGGTGCGGTCAGCCAGGAAGCGCACCACACGGCGAGCCCGCCTGGTAAGAGGTGCGCCGGAGAGACCACCGGCTTCGGCGGCCAGCGGCTGGTCGGCCGCGATGCCGTCTCGGGCCAGCGTCGTATTGGTGGCGATGAGGCCCTCGGCGCCGGCCTCAGTACAAACACGCACCACTTCTTCCAGTGCTGCCTCGGTCAGATCAGGTGCCACCTTGACAAAGATCGGTACCGGCGGGCGGCCGGC
>DATEWO010000344.1:0-7242 GCA_035257925.1 Propionibacteriaceae bacterium
AGCACCGGCAGCCGATTGATCGTGGCCAATGCTGCGCCGGTCAGCATGTTGGTGGCGCCCGGCCCGACACTCGTCGAGACCGCATATGTCTGCAGCCGGTTCTTCATCCGGGCATAGGCGACCGCGGTGTGCACCATGGCCTGCTCATTGCGAGCCAGGATGTACCGCAGCGTCTCAGGCTCTTCCAGCTCGGCCTGGAGCAACGCCTGGCCGATACCGGCGACGTTGCCATGCCCGAAGATCCCAAAGCAGCCGGCGAAGAGCTTCTCCTCCTCGCCGTCGGATTCGGAGTATTGGGCTCCGAGGAACTTCACCAGGGCCTGCGCCACGGTGAGCCGAACCGTTCCTGCGGTGGGGTCCGGGGGGGTTGCCTCCCCCGCCGAAGTGGTGTCTGGCATGCTCAAGCCTCCTGGACGGTCTGCGAAAGGAGTCTCGGGTCGACCGACTGGGTCTCCCACGTACTGCGTACCCAAGCCTGGTCCGGATGATCAGAGATCTTCCAGGCTCGCTCGGCACCCGGCCCGGCCATCACATTCAAGTAGTACATGTCGAAACCCGGCGCCGCGACACAGGGGCCGTGCCAGCCGTACGGCACCAGCACGGTGTCCCGATCATGGACCTCCTCCAGCACCTCAATCTCACGACCAGGTGAGGAAGACGTCCGCATGAATCCAAAGCCTGGTTGGCCGCGAGGCCCTGCAGCGATCTCGAAGTAGTAGATCTCCTCCAGCTCCGACTCCGTGTCGCTCACCTCGTCATGCTTGTGCGCCGGGTAGGAGGACCAGTTGCCAGCCGGCGTGATCACCTCGCAGGCGATGATCTTGGCAGCGTCCAGCGATCCCGGAGTGCCGAAGTTGCGCACCTGCCGGCTGGACTGGCCGGCACCACGCAGCTCGACCGGCACCTGCGATGCTGCGATGTAGCGCAGCGGGAGCCCCGACTTGGTACGCGCGCCACACAGAGCGAACCGCCCGCCACCGGCTGAACGCAGGCTCACTGTCTGACCGTTGCCGACATAGACCAGGTCGGTAGGTCCGTCGAAGACCGATGCCCGGCCGTCGAGCTCGCAGTGCGCGTCGGCAACGTCGACGGCGACCGATCCGTTGAGCGGCAGCACGATCATTTCGTCCGGACCGGTGTCGAAGCGATGGCTGCCCTCCGGCTCGAGTGAGATGATCTTCAACGACGAGTAGCCCCAGCCTGCCGACTCAGGAGTCACCTCGACCTCGTACGAACCGGAACCGGCAAAGCCGGACCGCAGGAGGTAGCGCGACTCCATGATCGTTACCGGACGAGCGAGACAGCCGTGTCGACCGCCTTCGCAACATCGTCGTCGGCCGGGTAGAGCATGGTGCGGCCGACGACCAGGCCGCGCACCGACGGCAGACCTAGCGCCGCCTGCCATTCGGCGTAGGTCTCATCTGGTGCGCTGTCGGGATCCCCGCCCAGCAGCAAGGTCGGCAGGGTCGTCGAATCCATCACCCGCTCCATCTCATGGACCACGGGCAGCTTCATCCAGGTGTACGCGCTGGAGGCCCCCAGCCCCTGCGCGATGTGCACCGACTTGATCACAGCGTCCGGGGAAAGGTCATTGACGATCTTGCCGCCGAATCGACTGGACATGAACGGCTCCACCATCGCGATCAACTCGGCCCGGTTGAGATCGGTGACCGCCTGACCGCACCGCTCCATAGTGGCCACCGTGCCGGTGTCCTCAAGATCGATCCGCAACAGCATCTTCGCACCCTCGAACCCCGCGTCGATGGTGCCGCGAACGTCATAGCCAGTGTTGCGATCATCCATCTCAAAGGCTGCACCTTGCAGGCCGCCGCGGTTCATTGAGGCGAAGACCAGCTTCTCTTCCAACACACCGAGCAGTAGCAGGTCCTCGGCGATGTCGGCGGTGCCGAGCAGTCCGTCCACGCCGGGTCGGGTCAGCGCCGTCACTAGCCGATCGAGGAGGTCAGTACGGCTGGCCATGGCGGTGGCCTTGCCGCCCGCACTCAGCGCACCACGTGCCGGATGATCGCAAGCGATGATCATGAGCTTGCCATCAGGACCGAACAGTTCCCGCTTGCTCCGTGCCGCCAGTAACCGCTTGATACGTCGCGGGTCGCGGCTGCGGATCTCGTTTAGCTCACTGATCGAGCCTGCGAAGTGAGTCTCCGACGTGGCGTCGGTTACGGTGCTCATCGGGCACTCCCCATCCTCGCGTCGGGCTCCGTTGTGAAGTGGACGGCGAGGGAGTCCGCCAGGTGCTCGTTGGGGTCTCCGCCGGCCAGCAGCGTCTCGATCTCAGCCTCGGCAGGCATCGCGGTCGAGCACTCAAGCCGAGAGGCGACGATCGCGCCAGCCGCGTTTGCGTGCTGCAATACCTTCTGCAGCGGCCAACCTGCGAGCAGTCCGTGACACAGAGACCCACCGAACGAGTCACCTGCGCCGAGACCGTTCAGGGGCCGAATCGGAATGGGCGGAGACTCCACCCGCTCGCTCCTGGTCTTGGCCAATACCCCCTTCGGACCCTGCTTTACGATGGCCAGCTCGACTCCAGCGGCAAGCAGAGCATCCGCGGCCTTCTCCGGCTCCGTCTCGCCGACAGCGACCTCACACTCCTCCCTGTTGCCGACCGCCACCGTGACATGCGGCAGCGCTTGCTGCACCTGCTCGGTGGCATGCGCTGGGGTATCCCAGAACATCGGGCGGTAATCCAGGTCGAGAACGGTGAACCGCTTGCGCGCGCGGGCTTCGAGGACCGCGAAATGGGACTCACGGCTCGGCTCCTCGCTCAGACCCGTGACTGACAACCACATGAGTCGGGTTCCGCGTACCGCGTCAAAGTCGATCTCCGACGGTTTGACCTGCAGGTCGGGTGCGGTCGGCTTCCGATAGAACCAGAGCGGGAAGTTATCGGGCGGAAAGATCTCACAGAAGGTGACCGGTGTCGCGTATTCGGTGTTGGTCACGACGTAGCGGTCGTCGACGCCTAGCTCACGGAGTGCCTGACGGACGTATCGACCAAACGGGTCGTCACCTACCCCGGTGATGATCGCGGCCTTTCGGCCGAGTCGCGCGGCGGCCACCGCTACGTTCGCCGTGGTGCCGCCAAGGAATTTGCCGAAGGTCTGCACGTCTTCGAGCCCGACCCCCACCTGCAACGGATAGATGTCGACCCCACTGCGACCAAAGGTGAGCACATCCAGCGGCGGTTCAACCCGTGCATCCGGACGGTCCTGAGGATCGCTGCTCATGGCTCTCCTTTGAGATCAGATTGGGCCGCATTAGCGCTCTCGCAGCACCGTATTGGCACTAGCGCCTCATGTCAATATTTGTACAGACAAATAGTCATAACGGCTCTGCCGAGAAGCTGAGACTGCCATTCAGAAATTGGGCCTGCCCCAAACCGAACGACCAATCGGCATGCTTGTTGGCCATCACCGAAATGATCAAGTCCTCAGGCCGGACGCCACACTCGGCCTCCAGCCGTTTCGCCAGTTCCGCATACGCGGCAACCTTCTGCTTGGTCGACCTGCCCTGCTGGAAGATCTGGATGATCACGATGCCGTCCGAGCGCTCCAGCCCGAGGCCCGTGTCCTCGGCAATGATTTGACCTTCGCCGTGCTCGGTGATGATCTGGTATCGATCTCCCCGCGGCGCGGCAAAGACTTCGAGCATGACGGCTTGAATGGTGTCAGCCAGCTTGCGGAGCTCCTGGGGCGTTCGGCCCTTCTGCACATCGATCCGGATCAGTGGCAACGCGATATCCTAGTTTTGTTAAGACATAATATCAAACTGCTCCGTCTTGGCTGGGCCGCCGACTTGGTGGTCATCATCGGGCGCCCTCGCTTCCGTCGCATCCGTCGACAACGGTCCGGATCAAGAGCCGTGCACTCCTGCTGGAGCGGTGTGGACTAGGTGTGCAGCGTCGTGCTCGCGGAAGTCGTCCTCCAGCTCCTCCAGGGTGCGGCCACGCGTCTCTGGGCAGAACTTCCACACAAAGAGGAACGAGATCGCATTAACGAGGGTGAACAAGCCGAAGGTCAGCGTCGCACCCAGCGCCCCGACCAGCAGTGGGAAGACGAAGGAGATGATCGTGTTCGTGGTCCAGAGAATGAACACGGCGGTGCCCATCGCGAAGCCACGGATTGTCATCGGGAAGATCTCCGAGAGCAGCAGCCAAATCAGTGTGCCGATGAAGGTCTGAACAAAGAACACCACCACCAGCATCCCCGCGAGAATGAGGTAGGCCCGAGTTTGCGATTCGGGAAGCAGAAACATCAGGGCGAGAAGCAAGTGGCCCGCAGCCACTCCAATGAAACCGATCATCACCAGTGGACGCCGGTTTACGTGGCCCAGCAGGTAGATGCCGAGAATGGTCCCCCCGACTCCGACCACACCAACGGCAATTGTGAGAACGAGGGCTGCGCTGGTTCCCACACCAGCCGACTCGAGGATCGTGGGAGCGTAGTAGTTCACGGTGTTGATGCCAGTCGCCTGCTGAACGATGGCCAGGCCGATCCCGATCCAGAGGACGCGACGCATCCAGGCGTACGCACGGAGGTCGCGCAGCGCAGCTCCCTTGTCCTCCGAGACGTCGCGTTTTGCGTGCTCGGCGATGATGTTGTACTCCTCGGCGGCCTCCTGTGGAGGCCGACTGAGCCCGAGCACGCGCTTGGCATCATCTAGCCGTCCTCGCACCGCGTACCAGCGCGGCGACTCGGGGAGGAAGTAAAGGCCAATGAATAGCGCGACCGCCGGAATGGCCGCGACGAGCAGCATCCACCGCCACACGCTCTGGCCACCGAACAGGGCGTCGATGAGTGCATTGATGGCGAAGGCCAGGAACTGGCCGCCGACGATCATTAACTCATTGATAGTCACCATGCGGCCACGTTTGTGCGGCGGCGCCATCTCCGCCAAATACACAGGCACGGTAGCGGCCGCAGCGCCGACCGCGATCCCAAGGACGATCCGGGCGGGCAGCATGACCGCAAACGACGGCGCTAAGGCAGTGCCCAGCGCGCCCAGAAAGAACACGATGGCGCAGAACCGCAAAGCGCCTTTGCGGCCAAGAAAGTCCGAGAGTTTGCCACCGATCAGAGCTCCGATCATGGCACCGAACAGCAGCGAGCTGACCACGCTCGCCTCCTGCAGATCGGACAGGTTCAAGTCCGCTTTCATGAACGGCAGCGCGCCGGAGATAACCCCCGTGTCGTAGCCGAACAGCAACCCACCCAGCGTCGAGATCACTGTCAACTTGATCAAATAGCCGGTGTAGCCTCCGGTCGCGGACCCGCTGGCTGGGAGGTTCGAATGGGCGCTTGCCCCGTGCGCAGTCGACATGGCGACTCCTTTGATCGTCAGACGGCGCGCTCCCGTACCAGTCGCCTCGTGAGAGGACCGGAACGGCACGAGCGTTCCGCTAGGCGGTACAGCGTTCTACTATGCGGCACGCTAGACCTGCAGATAATTTGCTGTCAACAGTGAAATTTGACAGGTCTAGTGAGCCCGTCCGCATTAGCGGGAGACCACACTGGTTGGAGTTTCCAATTGAGCGAGTCAGTCAGCCGTGGAGGCGGTGCTACTGCTGAGGTCATTCCCGGCCGCCCGAACGTCTCCAGGCCGCCAGTAACCGAGCCGCGTCGAGATTTCCTGGCAGGCTTGCAGCAGGCACGCCACGTGTGTCGGTCTCGGTGGCAGGACTTGCTGCCGCAGACCGCCGAAGCTTAGGGCCGCGACAGCAACGCCGTCGGGCCCGAGAATCGGGGCCCCGATGGCTCCGATACCCGCAGTAACGTCCTCGTCAGAAATGCTGTAGCCGCGCCGCCGCGTCTCCGCCAGGTCGCTTAACAGGTCTGCGGGATCGACGAGGCTCGACTGAGTCCTCCTGGTCAATCCCTCCTTCAGCAAGGGCGGCAACAGCCTGGCCTGGTCGAACGCCAACAGCGCGCGTGGGCCAGCTCCCAGATTCAGGGGCTGCGACCCACCGACGTACAGCTCCACCATGCGCACCCCCTGTCCGCTGTCGATACGCTCCAGGCACACCGCACGCGTTCCAGCGGCCACCACCAGGTAGACCGTCTCGTCAAGCTCAGCCGCCATCTTCGCCATGATCGGGCCCGCCTCCCGGCGCAGCTCCAGACTGTCCACGAGGACGCTGCCGACCTGAAAAGCCTTGATCGTCAGCCGGAATGCGCCAGCAGGGCTGCGCTCCAACCAACCTGCCTCCACCAGGGTGACCAGCAGTCGGTAGGTCGTCGACTTCGAGTACCCGCTCCGGCGCGCAAACTCGGCCAGAGACATCTCTGGTCGGCCGCGCTCGAACAGGTCCAACAAGCGCATCGCTCGAAGCACCGACCCCACAAGGGCCCGCCCCGGTTCCAAGTCCGCTGACGCCAACGAGATTGAACTCCTCACCCATACGACAGCCGTGCCGCAATGCGGAACAGGGCTAGAGTGTGCCACACCCCGCGGGGCCAGGCCAAGCATGTGCGGTCAAGAAGCCTCTACCGCGCTCGGCCTCTCAAGAAGCCAGCGCCCCACGCGAGATGTGTCGCCGCCAAGACCAACGGCAGCCGCAGCCTCGCCGCCGCTGACATCGGCCGGGTTGTGGTCAGCGAGCCACCGGTGATCAAGGTGAGATAGCCGGCCGGAGCGAGGAAACCGAAACGCAGCAGCCGCGAGTCGAGCGCGACACCGAACAACCCCACAACCGCGCCGGCCAGCACACCGAGCAGGGTGAGTGGAGGGGCTAAGTAGCGGACAGTGGCCGTCTCGGGATGGCGCCTGACCAACTCACGACGCCATCTCCCGGTCTCGTACATCTGCTTCACCAGAGCGCGCAACGTGGAGCGCGGGCGATAGGTCACCCGCAGCTCCGGGGAGAACCAGATCTTGTGACCACTCGTCCGCAGCCGGTAGTTCAGCTCCCAATCTTGTGCGCGATGCATGCTCTCATCGAAGCCGCCCACGGCGACCAGCGCGTCTTTGCGGAAAACACCGAGAAACACCGTCTCCGCCTCAGTTGCTTGCGACTCGGCAAGGTGGAACGCTGAGCCGCCCAGTCCCAGTCGCGTGGTATATGCGACTGCAACGGCTTCTTCAAAAGGGGTGGTTCCCTGCGCGTCCATGACACCGCCGACGTTGGCGGCGCCGGTTTCGTCGAGCAATTCGACGGCTCTTTTGATGTAGCCATCGGTGAGTTCACCGTGCCCATCGACCCGCACGATGATCTCGTGCTTGGCT
>DATEWO010000345.1:0-3215 GCA_035257925.1 Propionibacteriaceae bacterium
GCCGCCTGTCACGGCTCCGGCGGGCACTCACTCCCAAGGGGACGCTCGTTATCGCTGGCGGCGAGGGCGCTAAGTGGACCGGAGTCGGACGGCAGATCCGCGCGCTCATGCTCTCGCCGGTGGTTCCCCAGCGGCTGACCATGTACATCTCCAGCACTAACAAGCGCCAGGCTGACCTCGAAGCACTGCGTCAGCAAATCGAGGCCGGTCAGCTCACTCCCATCGTGGGCAAGAAGTACCCGCTTCCAGAGGTACCCGAGGCCATACGCCACCTGGAAGGCGGCCGTGCACAAGGAAAGCTCGCCATTACCGTCTGACCTCAGGCTCGACCGGCGGTTTACAGACAGCGCTAAGTCTCGGGGCACCCGAACGCGCCGAGCTCCAAGGATGACCAGATTGGTTGAGGAGGCACCGGCTGGGCCTACTCACTGTTTCTGGTCAAACCGCAGGTCACGAGTGCCCAGGCCGACCAGATCGTTTGAGAACCGACACTCACATCACGCCGCTGATGCTCACCTCGCGAGCCGTCAACGACTACGTGAGTTCAGGATCCATGCCGTGGGAGTCGCAGTCGTTGATCAACTCGGGGCTGACCAGATACTCACCATCGCTGAGTGTTATCGGTCCATTGCGCCGGCCACGCGGTCTGCGTCGCCGCAGCCGGGGTCCGCGTCGACGCGCTTGCCGCTGCGCGGGTCCAAGCGGTCGTCGTCAGCCCGGCGCATCAATGCCAACCGGGGTGATGCTATCGCCGCAGCGGCGACATGCGCTGACCAACTGGCCGGTGCACACCAATGGTTGGATCATCGAGGACGACTACGACGCCGAATTCCGTTACGACCGTGACCCAGTCGGGATGGTGCAAGGACTCACCCCAGATCGGGTGATCAACATCGGCACCGTCAGCAAATCGCTCGCTCCCACGCTGCGGCTCGGCTGGCTGCTCTGCCCACCCGGACTCGTCGAGTCGATCGCAGACCTCAAGATCCGCGCGGATCGCGGCTCACCTGGCCTTGACCAACTCGTGCTGGCCCGGTTGATCGAGACCGGCCGGTTCGACCGGCACCTGCGCCGGATGCGCACGATCTACGCCGGCAAACGCGACGCACTACTGACGGCCCTAAACGAGCATGCCCCCGACGTTCGCCTGACCGGTCTAGCAGCCGGCTTCCACGCCGTCGCCCAGCTAGCCCCGGGCGCCAGCGAAACTGCCATCGTCGAGGCTCCACAGGCCCGCGGAGTGGGAATCTATGGGATTAGCGCCAACCGCTCCACCAGATCCCCCGAGCCACCCCAGCTCGTCCTCGGATTTGGAAACCTCTCCCAGCGGGCCATCATCGACGGCATCACCCAGGCAGCGCCGTTGCTGCAAGCTACCTTTACATAGCTTGTTGCCTCACCCTCTTACCCGTAGACAGCCGGATGGCAGAAGGCGAACTCTCCGCGGGCTACAGATCAATCGCTGCAGGCTGAGCAGGTCCCTTTCTAGCCGCGTCACAGGGCAAGCTGCTGCACGCACTGATCAGGCACTTTCGCAGCTCGATGCGGGCAGCTGGTGCTACATCCAGCTCTGCTCGATACGGTGAACATCATCCACCAGCCGGCGGATTCCCGTACGAGACGCCGGTCGTCCGCGGGTCGCCCGAGCTGTACGAGCGCAACATGATTGACGAGTTGGCACTCAGGCTCGTGCACGGGAGCTACCGGTAGGTAGTTGACAAGCGGGAAGCTCGACGCCGCCGTCCAGCTAGCCGCCTGACTCTGCGTGGCGTTCTCGCATAAGCATCTTGTGGAAGCAACTGCCCCTAAAACTTCACGTGCGCCTGCAGTTTTTATGAGCCACATCATCGAATGTCGGCGGCCCTCGTGCTGTCATTCTCGGGCTAGCCGTTGTGAGCCTCCGCGGCTAGCTGGCGAAGCCGGGCAGCTTCGCGGTGGCCGATTTTGCTCCGGCGCACCATTGCACTCCGACACCGTCAAGGATTCATCGGTGATCATCGCCTACAACGCGGCGCCCGCGTTGCTCGGTGGCAGCGATGGTGGTGGCATCTCGTTCTCCAAGGGCAGTCAAACACCTCGATGGCCAGCTTCTCCAGGCGCCGGTCACGCTCGGCCCGTTCATGACGACCCTTCGCACACACCTCGGATGCTGCCAGCCTCGCTGCCTCAATGTCTGCTTGCCCATACCTGCTTCCCTCATCGACAAAGACCCGCATTCCCTACGGCCTTTCCGGCTGGCCGACCGGTCATCTCCTGAGATCCAGCTTGAATGGCGTACTTCCACAGAGTCAGCGAATCCCCATGCCTCACGGGCTTGAACCCGCAAGCCCTTGACCCCCAGACATCGGCAGCGTGGCCACGAACGACCCCAGACATCCAATTTTCCTTAGAGATAAGGATTCTGGACTTAGACGCATTTCGATGGACAAAGGTTAATGGTGGTCAAAATGATGGCGAGACCCATAGCTAAGCTAAGCGAATAGGCTCGCTGCACCCATGGCCAAGCAATAGAGCTTCGAGTTACGACGATGGGCTTCCGACCATTCTTGGCAGCAATAAGGCAGCAGACGCTGTGCCTCGAGACCGTATTCAAGGCGCATCTGAGGCCTGAGCAGCTCCACGGGGTCGGAGGCCAGCGACTGATGCTTCCGTTGGGGCAACCGCTTAATTGAGATGGATCACCAAAGGTCGGGTGCGCTCGTAACGCGCGGCACTGATCGGAGCGCGAACGAGCCGCGGCTCGAAGAGAGACGACTGCGCCGGATTAGAAACGGTCAGCTGTCCTCGGCTGGGCGTGACTCGCCTCGGAATTGAGTCCCCTGTTAGGCGTTCGTTAGGGCCACCCTCATCGGGCATTTCAAAGGACGGGTCATACGGGACGTGAGTCACCTGCCGCCGGCTGGGCGTCCCCCTCGCCCCGCCGCTGGGCTTCCGATCCCCTACGATCACCGGTGTTTGGCAGCTCATCCGCTTCCAGGTGTGACAAACGTACCGCTGGAAAGCGTCCCGGTCGGCGGTCCGCTTAGGTTGCAGTGTTCCGTTGGACAGGCTGACCTGGCCGTCGGTGGTGACGTCCGCCGTCCTTCCGCTTGTGACTTCTGTTCCCGCGAGGACGGCTACCCACGGGCTGAGAGTCCCGGGTTCTCAAGGTCGGCCAACGGAGCGACCGACCTCGACCCGAATGACTCCTTCTCGCGGTACTCGGTTCAGCGAGC
>DATEWO010000346.1:0-7051 GCA_035257925.1 Propionibacteriaceae bacterium
GTGGCACCGGGCGGAGGAGATCCGTCAAAATCTTGAGGCACGGTCAGGGCGGCTGATTGTGGTGGTCGCCCACGGCGGCATTCTCAAGGTGTGGCTGGCCCACCTGATGTTCACCGCCATACGCGGCTTGGATACCTCTCAACAGCTGTCTGCGTACCGCGGATTCACCCGTCTCGGTTGGTGGGACAACACCGGCGTGCTCTCGCTCAGGTTCAGCCCTGATCAAGGCTGGCTCTGGCTGATGACGGACATTCAGCATCTTGAGCCTGACTACTTCAGCTTTATGCCGAGCACTCCCAGGACTGCAGTGGCCCATCCAGATACCGGGGCCGAGTACCTCGGCGGCGACGACGCGCCCGCGCCCTCGTAGCTATGGGACGACGCATGAGCCCACTCACGTGGCGGGATAGATCGCTCAACACTTTCCATTGCGGGTCTATACGTGGTATGCAGTTTTTCTGCTACCGTTCGCGTTTCGGAAGGATCTATCACGAAATGAGTGACCAGACGACTGGCGCTACGGTCAGCGATTACGACGCCATTGGCGGGGGCCCGGCCGTGAGCGCTGTCGTAAACGACTTCTATGTGCGGGTTCTCGCCGACCCGCAGCTTGTGCCGTACTTCGAAGGGGTCGACATGGCTCGACTCAAGCGACACCAGGTGCTTTTGGTGACGCAGGTGCTAGGTGGCCCAGCTAAGTACGACGGCCGCCCGCTCGCGAAGGCCCACGAAGGCCTCGGCATCGACCGTGAAGACTTCGCCGCGGTGGCCGGCCATCTGACGGCTGCCATGAAAGAGGCCGGAGTCCCCGACGACGTCGTCGGGAGGGCAATTGCGGTTGTCGCCTCCACCGAGCCTGACATCGTGGAATCCGGGTCGCCCTAACGACCATGGACACCGCCGCCTTGAAGGCCAGCTGGGGGAAGGTCGCGGCAGCAGGCGACGATGTCCCGCTGTACTTCTACTCTCACTTGTTCTTGAGCCACCCCGAGGTGCGCTCGATGTTCCCGATCCAAATGTCGGGCCAGCGCGACAAGCTCGTGACCGCTCTGGGTGCTGTCGTTTCGAACGTCGACGAGATCGACAAGGTCCTGCCCCTCTTGGAGCAGCTCGGTCGTGACCACCGGCGCTTCTCAGTGGTAACTGAGCACTACACGGCGGTCGGGGCTAGCCTGCTGGCGACCTTGAAGAAGTTCCTCGGCCCATCGTGGACGCCCGATCTGGCCGACACCTGGGCCCAGGCGTATGGCCTTGTCGCAAAAGTCATGGTCGCTGCTGCTGAGCAGCACGAGGACGTAGCACCGGCCTCCTGGGAGGCCGACGTGGTACGGGTAGAACGACGCTCGGTTGAGGTGGCCGTGGTAGAAGTCGCGCCGCGGGAGCCGTTCACTTACCGCGCCGGCCAATCGGTGGCTGTGGAGATTCCACAGCGGCCCCGGCTATGGCGTTACTTCAGCCCGGCCAATGCTCCGGATCCGTCGGGGCGTATGCAGTTTCACATCCAGCCGATCGCGGGTGGCCTGGTGTCCAGCGCGGTGGTCCGCCGACTGAGCGAAGGCGACACCATCAGGATGGGCGCCCCGGTCGGCGAGCAGCTCACTCTGCCCGAGAACGGGCCTCTTCCGGACCTTCTTATGGTGGCAGGAGGCACCGGCCTGGCTCCGCTGCGCGCCGTGCTGGAGCAGATCCGCCGAGGCTGGCAGGCCTCCGGCTCTGGCCCACAGGTCCATCTGTTCCATGGCTCGCGGATGCCCTGGAACCTCTACGACCATGAGTACCTCAGTGAGCTAGCAAGCAGGTCATGGTTCGACTACACCCCGGTGGTTTCTGAGGACCCCACCTATCACGGCGCCCAAGGACTTGTCGGCACAGTGGCAGCCAAGGCGGGCGACTGGTCGCAACGTACTGCCATGGTGTGCGGCTCGCCGGACATGGTTCGGTATACCGTGCAAGAGCTCCAGTCCGCGGGCGTTCCCGCCGCGTCAATCAGGCGTGAGCAGTTCGATTTTCAGGGGGCGGCGTCACCGACGGAGGAGTTACATGACGCAATGGAGGCCAGGTAGCAGTGCGGGGGTTCTTACGATGAGCAGGACTGAGCTACCGCGGGCCCGGACCAGTCCACAAGAGGTACGCCGCAAGCGTTTCACGGCTCGGCTTCGTGGCGTGGATTACGGCGAGGTTCGATCCTTCCTGTCTGGGCTCGCTGACGAGCTGGAGGCGTTCCAGGCGCAGGTCACGACCCTGACGCAGGAGAACGCCCGGCTGAGCGCCGAGCTTCAGGAGAGTCGGGCAAACCTTGAGGAGGCTCAGGCCAGCCCGATGGAACATGCCACCGACCAGGCCGTGAGCGTCCTCAACCAGGCCCAGCAGCTTGCCGACTCGTTGATCGATGAGGCCATGCAGTCTGCTCGTGACTTGTTGTTGACGGCGCGGTCCCAGCAGCGTGACGTCATGGAGCAGGCCAAAGTGGCCGCCAAGGGGGCGGTCAACCGTGCCACGGCCGTCGCCCAGCGCGCCGGCAGCGAGGATGCGTCGGGCCGCGACGTCGAATACATCCGGATGTTCGCCAAAGTGGCGCAAGTGCAGTTCCAGGCCGTGCTTGATGCACTCAACGAGCATGTCAACCGGCTTGGTGAGGGTCCCGCAGTCGCTGAGCCCCTCAAGTCGGCGCCTCCTGCCGAATCGGCATGACGACGGCAGGCCGTCCTTGAGATGTACGGCTTGATCGGCAAAATGACCAGCAAACCCGGGGAACGTGACGCGCTGCTCGCTTTGATGCTGCAGGGCGCGGAGAACATGCCTGGTTGCCTGAGCTACATCATCGCCAGAGACACCGGCGATGAACACGCCGTATGGATAACCGAGGTGTGGGAGGACGAGGCAAGTCATCAAGCCTCATTGCAGCTCCCGTCCGTCCGCGACGCCATCGCCAAAGCAATGCCGTTGATCGCCGGTATCGAGTCCGGGGTCATCACCGATCCGGTTGGCGGTGTTGGCTTGCCTCCCCGTAGCGACTAACGAAGACCGAATGATCCTGCCAGGCGGTGAGGGGAAAATGGATACCGATGAGGTGCAGTTACGCACCGGAGCTCGTCTTGTCACCGATATCACTCAAATGATCATTGAGTTCTGCCGCGACCGCGGCGACGGGCTGTGTCATGTCTTTGTTCCGCATGCCACCGCTGGAGTTGCAGTGATCGAGACCGGAAGCGGCTCCGAGTCTGATCTTGAGGACGCCATTGACCGGTTGCTCCCAAGCGAAGACATTTACCGGCACCGGCATGGCAGCCGCGGCCACGGCCGTGATCATGTACTGCCGGCATTCGTATCACCCTCACTTACGCTGCCAGTGCTGAGCGGCCACCCCACGCTCGGTACCTGGCAGAGCGTGGTGCTGGTAGATACCAACACTGACAACCCCGACCGGAAGGTACGGCTGAGCTTCCTTCCGGGTTGATCTCCGTCCTGGGTCATGATGGTCAGCTGACCGTGGCACCGAACACACGACCTAGTAGGTAGGTGGCCGCCGCGGCGCCATAGCCGATGCCGAGCTGCCGCAGCGCCCGCCTGAGTGGCGACGTGCCGGACAGCAGGCCGACGACCGCGCCGGTGCCAAGGAGCGCGATGCCGACCAGCACGGCGGCGATTACCACCGCGGTCAACCCCGAGGCCCCGAACAGGTACGGCAGTACCGGCACCGCGGCACCGGACGCGAAGAAGCAGAAGCTGGAGTACGCCGCCCGCCACGCAGAACCGACCGCTTCGTGCGGGTCGACGCCGGCCTCCTCGGGTGCGACGGCATCCAGATGCAGCGTCGCCAACACCACACGGGCGTGCTCTTCTGCCTCTGGCGGCTGCATGCCCCGAGCCCGGTAGACCAGCGCCAGCTCGTTGGCGTCGACATCCAGATGCGGCAACGCCGACTGCGACTCAGGATCCGGCTGCGTTGACTGGAGCAGCTCCCGCTGCGACCGCACCGACACATATTCCCCGGCGCCCATGGACAGCGCCCCGGCCAGCAGGCCGGCAAGGCCGGTGAACAAGATCATCCGTACGTCGACGCCGGTCGCCCCGATCCCGAGCACCAGCGCCAGGTTGCTGACCAGGCCGTCGTTGGCGCCGAAGACGGCGGCCCGAAATGTTCCCGACAGCCGTACCCGGCCGCGGGCGGCAAGCCCGCGCAGCACTTCCCCGTGAATTCGCTCGTCGGCGGCCATGGTGTCGGTGGCGTCTATGTCGGTCTCGTACGGCGAGCGACCCTCCGCGCGTTGCATCAGGGCGAGGATGAAGACGCCGCCGAAGTGCGCGGCGAGGAACACCAGCAGCCGAGTACGCAGGCTGCTGCGACGCGGCGGTCCGACGTCATCGCCGAGCAGTTTCAACCAGTGCGACTCGTGCCGCTTCTCGGCGTCGGCCAGCGCCAGCAGGATGTCTCGCTCCTCGCCAGTCCGGCGTTCCGCCAGCCTGCGGTACCCAGCGGCCTCAGAGCGCTCGTCGGCGAGGTACTGCCGCCAGCGGCGGATCTGACCGGGCGCACGGCTCGGGGAGGTGGTCACGTCCACATCATGGCAACCGGCGACGCTCTACCCCGTTCAAGTCGCTGCGGAAAGGCCGGCCAGCCCGGCCGGCGGCTAGCTGCTCGGCTGCTGCCCTGAACTCGGCTGCTCCGCTGAACTGCTGGCTCCGACCTGTTGACCCTGCAGCGCCTCGATGAGCTCCTTTTCGCTGTCTACGCTCAGGTTGGTCTGAATCACCTTCGGGTTGTACGGCTTGATGGCCTCGATCACTCGGTCCACAGTGGCGTTCCGAGACAGGAAGAACACCGCTGCCTTGCCCGGCTCCAGCGTCTGTCCAATCTCGCGGATCAGATCGTCGTCCACACCGATGTCGGTCAGCCTCCCAGTGACTGCGCCCGTTCCGGCACCGACACCGGCCCCGACGACCGCACCGGCCAAGGGGTTGAGGAACAACAACCCGACCAAGGTCCCCCAGAGCGCCCCGGTTACCGCGCCGGAGCCGGCCATCATTGCGGTCAAGTTCACTGACTGGTGAAGTTTGACGTTGCCGTCTGCCGTACGTTCCACCCAGGCGGCGTCGGCAAGCTCCAGCAGCTGTTGTTTGGCCAGATCGCGAGCCAAGTCGAGCACTTTCTCCGCCGTAGCTGGACTGTCAACTCCGAATACCAGCAGCTGTGACATGAAAGCTCCTCTCTTTGCACCGAATCTCGGCTATGAACCGCTTTGGGTTGGCTCCTGGGAAGGGCTGGTCGGTTCCGCCGGCTCGGCATCGACCTCAATCTGACGTTCGCCACCGCCGCCGGTCTGGACTTGAATCCGGCGCGGCTGGGCGGCCTGGGTCATGGGCAGCGTCAAATGCAGGACTCCGTCAGCGTAAGTTGCCTGAACATTCTCCGAGTCCACCGTGTCGCCCAGTTGCAGCTGTCGGGTGAACCCTCCCTGCGGCCGCTCTGCGACAAGCACGTTCTGGCCTGCCTGGTATTCGGGGCGACGCTCTGCGCTGATCGTCAAGATGTTCCGCTCAGTGGTGATCTCCACACTGGACGGATCAACGCCAGGGAGGTCCAGGGAGACGTGGAATCCGTCATCGGCTTGCCACACATCCATGGGCATCCCCAACGGGGTTCGAGTACCCGACAGCAGCTGGTTCGTCAGCCGATCCACCTGCCGGAACGGATCACCAAACGGGTCGAATCGCAACACACTCACGGCATACCTCCAGAACATGAGATGAGGACTTGGGATACATCGGGTTCTTACCCAGTTAACCGCAATCACACGGCATGAAGCCATTGGCAAATGAACGATTGAGCCTGATTCGCCCGGGGTAACAACAGTTAGTTCTTCCGTCAGGAAAATCGATGCAGCAATTAATCGATGCTCTGCCCGTCCGGTACAACATCGCCATGCTGGCCCCGCCCTGGATCCCGGTCCCTCCAGACGGGTACGGCGGCACCGAGCAGGTGGTCGCGTTGCTCTGCGAAGGCCTGGTGGGGCTGGGCCACCGAGTGACCCTGTTCGCAGCGCCCGGATCGCGCTCTTCCGCCACCGTCCATGAATTGCTGCCCGAAGCCCATCCGAACCAGATAGGAGAGTCGCTCTACGAAAGCGACCACGTTGCCCGGGCCTTCGATGCCCTTGACCAGATGGCCAAGCGGGGCCAGTCGTTCGACCTCATTCATGATCACTCCGGGTTTACTGCGGTGGCCTTCGCCTCCCGGCTTCCCATTCCTATGGTTCATACGGTGCACGGAGCCATCACCCCGGACCGGGCAAGCTTCTACAGCTATCACGCTCGGCACGCTTGGCTGGTCGCCATTAGTGAAGCCCAACGAGCGTCGGCGCCTCCGGGATTGCGGCTCGCCGGCGTAGTTCCCAACCCGATCGACGTCGGCAAGTGGCCGTTCAAGTCTGAGAAGCAGGACTACGCCTTGTGGATGGGCCGGTTCGACGAGATCAAGGGCGCGCACCGTGCAATTGCTGCCGCGCGGAGTGCGAACGTCCCCTTGGTCCTTGCTGGTCCCATCCAGCCGGGGCAGGAGTCCTACTTCCAGCAGGAAATAGAGCCGCACCTCGACGACGATCGGGTGCGCTACCTCGGTGAGGTCGGCGGCGCCGAGAAGCAAGAGCTCTTTGCCAACGCCCGAACCCTACTGATGCCCATCCGCTGGAACGAACCCTTCGGCCTGGTGATGGTAGAAGCACTGGCTTGTGGTACGCCAGTCATCGCCTTCCGTCAGGGCGCTGCGCCTGAGATCGTGCAACACGAGGTGAACGGATATCTCGTCGCCGACGAGCAGGCAATGGCAGCTGCCATCGCCGATCTTCACAAGATCGATCCGGCAGCTTGCCGCCAATCCGTTGACACTCGGTTCTGCCCTGAGATGGTCGCCGCAGGTTATCTAAAGATCTACGGCCGCGCGACCAGTGGCCGGCGGGCATCGGTTGTCGCCGCTCTCTGAGCGTGCTTGGCGGTGCGTCAGTCCAGCCCTACTCCGCCGCCTCCCCTCAGTGCTCTTCTCCGGCGGTTCCAC
>DATEWO010000347.1:0-10400 GCA_035257925.1 Propionibacteriaceae bacterium
TCGTCGTTCTGAGGTAGCGCAACGGGTCCGGTCGATGCAGCTGGAGTCACCCACGACAACGATGGCGGCCTACCAGGCGACGTTCGAACAGAACGGCGGCGTCGTCGAGGAGCGGATCGTAGGAGTGGAGCTCCTCAGCCCGAGCGTCCAACTCCGAGTCATGCCCGACCGAAGCCTGGAGTTGCTGTCAACTCATGATCAGCTTCTCGGCGGCACCAGCGGACAGAGTTACCTCGGCTGCATCTTCCCAGCCGACCCCGCTTACTCGCGACTGATTAGCGCGCCTGCCATGACTATCGGTGAGCGGCTTGCCAGGGAAGGCGCCCTCGGTCGGTTCGCGATTGACTTCGTGGTTAAACGGGATACCGCAGGCCGCTGGTCGGCGTACGCCATTGAGCTGAATCTGCGCAAGGGCGGCACGACCCACCCGTTTCTCACCCTGCAATTCCTGACCGACGGGTCGTACGACGGCGCGTCCGGCCGTTTCCTACTACCTGGCGGTGAGCAAAGGCATCTAGTCGCAACTGATCACCTCGAGAGCAGCGAGCTGCGGGCGCTGGCCGTGGAGGACCTGTTCGACATCGTGGCGCGGCACGGGTTGCACTTCGACCAATCACGCCAGAGTGGAGTCGTCTTCCACATGATCAGCTCGCTCACTGAGCACGGGCGAATCGGACTGACCGCGGTCGGGCAGTCACCTGAGGAGGCAATGCACCTCTACCAAGACGCCCAACAGGTCCTTTTCGCCGACGCGGCGGCAGCCCGTGAAGAAAGCTGGCTGCCAGGGTAGGAAGGGGTCGTGCAGCGGATCTGGTACGTCGCCTACGGCTCGAACCTCAGTCGGGAAAGGTTCTGTCACTATCTTCGAGGTGGCCGACCCGATGGCGTCGAACGCGACTACCCAGGATGTCGGGACACCAGCGACGAGCTAGACAGCTTCGGCTTGCTGATCACCGGCGGCATCTACTTCGCCGGTCGCTCCTCAAGTTGGCGGGCCGGGATGGCGTTCTACGATCCGGAGGCCCCCGGTGAGGTAGCGGCACGGGCATACCTGATCACCGCCGAGCAGTTCGTCGACGTCCTCGCCCAGGAGACCTTGCGATCACCCGGGATGGCCCTCGACCTGGCGCCGGCGTTCCGGGGCGACCGCTACAGCAACGGCGTCGGCGGCTATTCGGTCTTGGTCCGGGTCGGCGAGCGCCATGGACTGCCGTTGGTGACTTTCACCCGCGAACGGCGCGCTGGGCATGCCTTCATGGCTCCAAGCGAGCCCTACCTGACGGCAATGGCGATCGGTTTACGTCAGGCTCACGGATGGTCCGAAGTGCAGATCGATCGCTACTTGTCGGCGGTACCTGGGCTGCGCAACTGATCCGGCGGAGCGGGCACCTAACTTGGGGGCGCTGCTGCAAGCGGCCATAAAAAGTGGTGGATCCACCTCAGGACTGAAGTGAATCCACCACTGCAGCGAAGCTTAGCTCGACCGCTGCTCCTGCACAGCGTCCTTTGACTCTCGAGCCTGGCCCTTGACGTCCTGAGCCGCTGATTGACCTTCTTGCTTGACGGTCTCGACGCCCTCCTGAGCCGTTGTCTTCACCGACTCTGCAGCCTCCTGCGCTGCCGGCTTCAGGCTCTCGCCGACATCTTTCGCCACTTCAGCTGCCTTTTCTTTCACCGGCTCCAGGTTCTCCTGCAACTGGGACACGGCCTCGCGCTCCTTCTCGGAGGAAGGAATCAGCGATGAGACCAGCATTCCGAGGCCGAAGGCGATCACCCCGGCGGCCAGTGGATTGCCCTGTGCTCTGCGCTTCAACCTCGCCGGCGCTTGCCTGACGGCCTCGCTTGCCTCGGACGCTCTTTCGCTTACGGTGTCTCTGGCCGCGTAAGCCTTGTCGGTTACCGCATCTTTGGCCGCGTAGGCCTTGTCGGCTACCGCGTCCTTGGCCGAGGAAGCCTTGTCACCGACCGTGCCAACCGCAGAGCCGCTGTAATCGTCATCATCCGACCCCATCACTCGGTCTTTGAGGTTGCTGGCAGCCTCCTTGACCTTGCCGACCTGACGCCCTGCCACGTTCTTCGGCTTGACGCTCTCAGCCAAGTCGTCAACGTCATCGCTCAGTGCCGCGCGCGTCCGTTCGATGTCCGCTCGAATCTCATCCGGGTCGTTGCTGGTAGTCACTGGTTTCTCTCCTCTTGTCCTTTGAGTGCGTTCGGAACTTGGCGCACGGTCTCGGTCGTCTGCGGAATCCCGCTGATCTTCTCCATTTGGGCGCGGGCGACGAAGTAGAGCACCACGCCGGCCACTAGCCAGATCGCGGCAACGATGACCGCTCCCCAGCCATACCCAGTTAGGTCGCTGATTGCCACCCAGAGGGCAAGCGACAAGAAGAGCACGAACAAGAAAGCGGCAACTGCGGCGCCGGCGAACATTCCAGCCGTTTGGCCCGCTCGGGTGGCGGTTTGGCGAACTTCGGCCTTTGCTAGCGCCAGTTCTTGCTGGACCAGGACCGACAAGTCCCGCGTTACATCGCCAATCGCCTCCCCGATGCTCTTTTCTGCACCGGTTGTCTCTGGCATGTCATCGAATTGGCGCCGCGGAGGGGCCTGATCTGTGTAATCCGTCATCGGCGCGCCTCGCCCTCTGTCGGCGGCGGGTAATACGGCTCATCGGTAGTGGGCGTCACATCGGGATAGGCCGGACCTGAGGCGGGGTACTCACCGGGAGCCGCCGTGCCGCCGGCGTATTGCCCCGGAGTCGGCATGCCGCCGCCCTGATAGCTTGTCTCGCCCGCGACTTCGCCGTAACGCGGCTCATAGCCGCGCGCACCGTACGCGCCGCCGCCTGACAAGCCGCTGTCATAGCCGCCGCGATCATAGGCACCGCTGTCATATGCCCGGGCCGGAGTCGCGTCCCTGTCGGAGTCCACGCTGGTGTTTGCGGCTACCGCACCACGAGTCACTCGGCCTGCCACCACGCCGGCGGCTGCTGCCAGAGCCAGGAAGGTACCCGGCCGGCGACGGGCGAACCGCTTGACCTCATCGAGCAGGTCACTGGGCTCATGGTTGTCGAGCCAATGCGAAAACTCGCCGACGCGGCGCGACGCCTCCTGCGCGAGGTCAGTCATCGGCCCAGAATCGTCAGACTTTGAGGCCATTGAGCCGAGCTCAGACGCCCAGCTGTTCAACCTTGATGCAAGCTGCGACTGCTGGTTACCCACCTGGCCGCGTAACTGGGACCTCGTCTGATCCATCAGATTCCTGGCTTGATACTTGGCCTCACTGGCCACATTCGAGACCTCGCCCTTGGCCACGTCCTTGACGTCGGAGGCGGCACCTGCCGCGGTGTCCTTGATATTGCCCGCCTCACCCTTGGCGGTGTCGACTGTGGAGCCCCCCTCGGTGTCGGCGAAGGTGCCGGTCGTCGGCCCCACATCACCGAGGCGGGGATCAGGTTGCTCGACGCCCGCGCCCACTGGCCGGCTCGTCGGATCGGTGTAGTTCGCCACGAAATTTCTCCAATCGGATCGATTGTTGTAGGACTCGGGTACCCAGCGCCCTTACAAAGTAAACATTTTGAGACAGACGGCTGATGATCATAGGAGAGCGTCATGCCCACGGCTTGAGCATGACTTTGACCGCCCCGTCAGCCTTTTGCTGGAACATCTCGTACGCCGTCGGCGCTTCGCGCAGCGGAAGCCGGTGCGTAGCGAAGTCGTCTACGCCGAGTGGGTCGTCCTCGGTCAGGAACGGCATAATATCGGGGATCCAGCGCTTCACATTCGCCTGACCCATTCGCAGCTGAATCTGTTTATCGAACAACGACATCATCGGCATCGGATCGGCCATTCCGCCATAGACCCCCGACAGCGAGACAGTGCCGCCGCGGCGCACGGTTTCGATGGCCGTATAGACCGCGGCAAGTCGGTCAAGTCCCGCCTTCTTCATCAGCGGCTCGGTTACCACATCCGGCATATGCGCCGTGACGCGCTGGGCGAAAGCGGCGGCAGGTGAACCGTGCGCCTCCATGCCCACCGCGTCGATGACCGAGTCCGGGCCGCGACCGTCAGTCAGCTCGCGTATCACCTCGGGAAGATCATCTTCGTGCTCCCGCAGATCGATCACCTGGATGCCCTGGGCGAGCGCTCGCTCCAGCCGCGCATCTACCAGGTCGACGGCAATAATCGTGTCGATCCACTTCTGTTGAGCTATCCGGCATGCCATATCACCGATCGGTCCCAGCCCCAAGATCAGCAGCGAACCGCCATCCGGCACCGCTGCGTACTCCACCGCCTGCCAGGCGGTCGGCAGCACATCAGAGAGGTAGATGAAGTGGTCGTCCGGCGGGCCCTCCGGCACCAAGATATGGGTGAACTGGGCTTCCGGTATCCGGAGGTACTCGGCTTGGCCACCGGGCACTTGGCCGTACAGCTTCGTGTAGCCGAACAGCGCGGCGCCGCTGCCTTCCCCGCGTACCTGAGTCGTCTCGCACTGGGTGTACAGGAATCGCTCGCACATCCAGCAGTGTCCGCAGGCGATTTGGAATGGCACCACGATGCGATCGCCGGGACGGATCTGGGTGATATCGCGACCGACCTCAAGGACGATGCCCATCGCTTCGTGGCCGAGAACATCACCAGGACTCATGAAGGCCCCCATGGTCTCGTACAGGTGAAGATCGGACCCGCAGATATTGGTGCTGGTGACCTTGATGATCGCGTCGTTGGGTTCCTTGATGACCGGGTCGGGGACCTCTTCTACTGAGATGTCGCGAAAGCCCTGCCAGGTAACAGCCTTCATTTCCGCCTCACGTCTTGCGCCAGTCGCTGCTGGTCAGATGCGAGCCCGCCTGAGGGCCCATCTGCAGCATGCCACCGTCCACGACCCACGACGCACCTGTCACATAACTGGCCTGCGGACTCGCCAGGAAAGCGATCACCGCCGCAACCTCGCGCGCGTCGCCGGGCCGGCCGAGTGGGATGCCAAGGCGCTCCTGGAGATGTGGATCCTGATCCTCCTGCCCGGTCATGGGGGTTGCGATCTCGCCGGGAGCAACGGCGTTTGCCGTGATCTGGTGCTCGCCCAGCTCCAGGGCGAAGGTCTTGATCAGTCCGCCGATGCCGTGCTTCGCGGCGTCATATGAGCCTGAACCGACCCGTGGCTGGTGCTCGTGGACGCTGGTGACGGCGATCAGGCGACCACCGTTGCCTGCCTTCACCATCTGCTTCGCGGCCTGCCGCATGCAGACGAAGGCGCCGTCAAGGTTGGTGGCGACGACGCGCCGCCAGTCGTCGTAGGAGGTGTCCACCAGGAGCGACCCACTTCCGGTGCCTGCGTTGTTGACAAACACGTCGAGTCCGCCGAGCTCACCAATCAGCAGATCGATGGTGATGGCGCAGGAGGGCAAGTCAGTCGTATCGAGCTGCTTGACGAAAGCCTTGCGGCCGTGGGATTTCACCTCCTCGGCGGTGGCTTCGGCGCCTTCGGAGTCGGAGTGCCAGGTAATGCCGACATCCATGCCGTTTTGGGCGAGGGCAACCGCAGTCGCTTTGCCAATGCCGGAGTCGGAAGCTGTCACGATGGCGTATCGAGGATCAAAGCTCATGCGTCAAGATATTCCCTGCGGCCGTTCCGGCAAACGTCCTCCCCGCTCTTGATCTTGTGTGCCTATGACGCAGCGGGCAACCTCTCAGGTGCGCCAATGATGGTGCGCATCTTGACCAGCAACTTGGAAAGCAACCGCGATACCTGCATTTGGCTGGTACCGATCTCCTCCGCGATCTCAGACTGGGAGCGCTGCTCGTAGTACCGCAGCTGGACCAGTCGCCGCTCGTCGTCGTTCAGCTGTGCCAGAGCATCCTCGATGATCAACCGCGCATCCGCACGGTCGATGTCCTCGTCGCTCTCGTCGGAGCAGAAGCAAACCCCTCGTGACATCGCCGCATCGATCGAGGATGCGCTATATCCCTGGCTGGCGAAGCGGGCCTGCTGCACCGCGCCAACTGGCTCGCCCAACTCCTCGGCGAGATCTTGCGCTCGGGGCAGCGCGCCCATCTGTTGCACAAGGGTTGGCCATTGCCGCCAGATGATCGAGGCGAGTTCTTGGGTTGGTCGGGGCGGCCGTACTACCCAACCATGATCACGGAAGTGCCGCTTGAGTAAGCCAGTGATGGTCGGCACCGCGAAGCCGACGAATGAGCCTTGGCCCGGGTCGAATCGGTGGCAGGCTTCGACCAGCCCAGTACAGGCGACTTGCAGGAGGTCCTCGTAGTCCTCGCCGCGATGCACGAACCGGCGGGCCAGAGTTTCTGCCAGCCATAGATGCGAAGTGACGACGTCATCAAAGATGCGCAGGCGCTTAGCCGGACTCGCTGCCTCGGCCTCAACGAGGAGGTCGTTGGTACGTTCCGCGAGCTCTTCGCGCGAGATCTGTGGGGTAGCTGAGACAAGGTGTGCTTCAGACAGCACCATGAGCGCGACACCCTTCGTCAACGAACTACGGGCATGGCGCGCTTCTCGGCCACATTGATGTAACCACCCTCGCCGCTGCTGCGGCAACCCTCTGAATGATCCAAGGAACGAAGAAGTCAGTGAGAAAACCTGTTGCGCGGCATCGACAACCTGCACCAAACTGCGTCGTCCTTGTCAATTGAGCGCAGATGCTCGCTCCCTGCTGGCGATTCAACGCCTTGATCAACATCGAATTTCCGCCGGTGTGCCGAGCCGGATGGTCAGTGATCGCAGGTTCGTCCCGGCAATGGCGTTGGCTTGGCGGCCGATTGGGTAAGTCGCAAACAGGGTGGCGGAAGGAACCTAGGATCCGTCGCGACCCAGGCCCCGTAGCTGAGAAGCCATGCTGCGGGGCCGTTCCCTGAGCCGCGCCGGCCAGTCCAGCGCTTATCCCGGTGCGGCTACGGGCCGGTAGAAAATGATCCTTCAGCCGCGGCACTCTTTCCACGGGCGGCTAGACTCGCAGTGGCTCTCTTTCGGTATCCGCCCTGTGTCTGCGGCCTGACGTCATCGAGGTGACGCATGGTTTCGCAACCACCGCACCCAGGGGCTGGCTTGGTTGCCAGGAGCCCAGACACGACTTCCCGAGTGGCCGAGTTGGAGGCCGAGATTGCGCAGCTCAAGGATGCGCTCGCTCGTCGGCAGCAGATCGGAGTGGCGACCGGCTTGCTCGCCCAGAGGTTCGCGATCAGTCCCGACCGGGCCTGGTCGCTGATGGTGCGCCTTTCGCAGAACGGCCATGTCAAGGTCCGGGAGATCGCCCAAGCGGTGATCGATGCGCACTGTGGTCGACTTGACCCGACGGAGGTCGAGATTCTCAGCTCGATTGAGACGTATCTGCCGGACGGCGTGCGCCTCATCCAAACGCGAGAAGACGGGCACCGGGCCATCCGAGAACCTAAGCGGTGACCCCGGTTCGACAGCTTTCCGCGCGTAGACCATGATCGATCACAATGATCAGCGCAATCTCAGCAAGCGGCGCGCCCGAGATACTCGTGAATCGGACCGGCCATGGCAATTGACCCCGACGCCCTCGCTGCCAGCCTGCGCCGGCTCGCAACTTTGGGCCAACCGGGCACCAGTGTTGTGGAGGGCCTGCGACATGTGACCGAGGCGTGCGTGGATCTTTTCGGCGTGAGCGGCAGCGGCATCATGCTGGCCGATGAGCAGAACATTCCGCGCTATGTCGCCGCGTCCGACGGACCAGGCCGCATGCTCGAAATAGTCGAAAGCGAGACCGGGCAAGGTCCATGTACGGAGGCATTCGTCAACAACGCCGTGGTGGCGAGCGCCGACGTAACCGCAGAGCCGCGCTGGCCAGATCTGGCCGCAGCGCTCCGGCCACACGGCGTACGCGCGGTGCTAGGGCTGCCGGTGCGCCTCGGTGCGGTTACCGTCGGCACTCTTGACGTGTTTTATGACCGGCCGCACATCTGGCAGGACGAGGAGTGCCAGGCGCTGGCTCGCTATCGCGATGTCGTTGAATCCACGCTGTCCGCCGCCGTGGCCGCCGAAAATGCTGGCGAGCTGGCCGCCCAGCTGCAGTACGCCTTGGACTATCGGGTGGTCATCGAGCGTGGCGTCGGCTACTTGATGGCTCGCGACGGGCTGGATTCGATGACTGCCTTCAACCGGCTCCGCCGGGCCGCCCGCGACACCCAAAGCAAGATCGGCGACGTAGCCCAACAGCTGGTGTCCAGCGGCCGGCTGCCGACCGAAGACTCAGAAAGCAGACTCTCAGGCTGATGAGTTTGCCGACGCTCCATACACGTTGCAGCGTGTGTGAAGCGTCGGCAAACTTGTGAAGCGAGCTACGAGGCTTCGGCGAGCTCACTTTGTGTGCCGATGATGCTGCGCAACCTAAGCAGCAGCCGCGACAGCAACCGGGAAACTTGCATCTGGCTGATGCCGAGTTCGTGGGCGATGTCAGACTGCGAGCGTTGTTCGAAGTAGCGCAGCCAGATCAGCCGGCGTTCGGACTCGTCCAGCTCGGCAACCGCTCGATCGACGATGAGTCGGGCTTCGGTCCGGTCGATGTCCTCCTCCGCCTCGGTCGAGCAAAAGCAGACTCCTCGAGACATGGCGGAATCGATGGACGAGGCTGTATAGCCTTCGCTTGCCAACCGGGCTTGCTGCACCGCGCCCACGGGCGCCCCGAGCTCATGGGCGAGATCTTGTGCGCAGGGCAGCGCACCCATTTCCTGAACTAACGTTGGCCACCGTCGCCAGATGACCGAGGCAAGCTCCTGGGTCGGACGCGGAGGCCGAACGGTCCAACCATGATCACGAAAGTGCCGCTTGAGCACTCCTGTGATGGTCGGCTCCGCGAAGCCCACGAATGAACCTTGGTGCGGATCGAAGCGCAAGCAGGCCTCGACAAGTCCGGTGTACGCGACCTGGACGAGATCCTCCTCGTCCTCTCCGCGATGCAGGAACTGACGGGCAAGCTTCTCGGCCAGCCACAAATATGAGCTGACCACCTCATCAAGGATCTCTTGGCGCCTGGCGGGGCCTGCTGTGTCGGCCTCGAGGAGCAACTCGCGCGTACGTTCGGCGAGCTCCTCACGAGACGAGTTGTGATGAGAAGGGACCGCAGAAAGAAGGGAGTTCGCCACGAGCGCGCCACCCTTTCGTAGTGAGACTTTTAGGTTGTGGCGCGCTTCTTGGCCACAACCGCAGATAACCACGAATGGCCGTGGTGAGCAAGCATCTGGGTGGTCCGAAAACGAAAAACTCCCTGAGAAGTGTTCAAAGATCAGACCAGCTGCAAAATTTTCTACCCTGTAAGCAATATCTCCGTGCCGCCTACGGATACAACTGGCATGCCTGAATCGATTCAGCTGGGCGATGTGCAGGCACGGTCAGGAGCGTTTGGTCTGTTCGCTGTTGAGCTGGTTAGTGATGGGATCTAAAGCCGTCGAATGAGTCGCTCGAGGTCTTCATCGCTTGTCCAGTAGCCGCACGACGCGCGAACCAGGCCGGTGCCTGGAAGGGCACGTACCACAACGCTCTGCGCGGCGAGGCGGTCGACGACGGCCTCCGGCTCGTCGGCCCGCCAGGAGACCAGGGTTGCCTGATCCGGCTCGGTGACTACGTCGGCCCCATGTTCACAGAGCAGCGCACGGCAGCGCTCGGCCGCATTGCGCGCGCACCTAAAGCGGTCGTCTCCGGCCTCCGACGCGAACGCGAGTGAAGCGCGGAGGCCGGCGATCGCCGCGGCTGGTATCCACGAGCCTTCGAAGCGAACGGCTCCGTTGCGGAACTCGTAGGCAGGAAGCTCCCAGGAGAAGTAGGACGGGAACGTGACGCGGCAGTTTTCGAGCTGTTCCGGGGCGACATAGAGCGCTCCAGTCGCAGCGGGCCCGAGGAGCCACTTCTGTGCCGACACCGTGTAGTAGTCGGCGCCAAGCTCTTCGACGGCGACAGGAATGGCGCCTGCGCCTTGCGCTCCGTCGACCAGCACTGGGACGCCATGCCCGGTCAGCTCGCGCACTGGCAGGACGCTTCCATTCAGCCACGAGACGTGGGATATGGCGATGAGGCGCGTCCGAGGTGTGATCTGAGCTTGGATCGTCGGGAGGATCTCGGCGGTGAGACGCTCGCGAATCACCGCGATGCGAAGCGTGGCACCGGAGGCGACCAACCCACCGAAAAGCCCGGGGTGTTCCGAATCGGTCGTCACGACCTCGTCGCCCGGCCCGATGCTGAGGCCGCGCAACACGATGTTGCATCCTTCGGTCGTCGAGCTGGTGAGGGCGATTCGCTCCGGATGCGTCCCCAGCAGTCTCGCGAGTTCGGCGCGAAGCACCTCACGTTCGTCCAGGACTTGCTGAAAGTAGGCGCGGCTCGATCGGCCCTCTTCCAGCTCCCGGCGCTCCACGGCTTGCATGGCG